>DBKX01000317.1:5266-15569 GCA_002297865.1 Lachnoclostridium sp. UBA739 | reverse complement strand
AGGATAGTATGACATAAATGGAGAGGGAAGGCAAATGGTAATAAGAACATCTTCTATTGCTCTGATTTTCAACGCATTCGTTACAGATAGTCAGTAATTTGCGCTTCCATCATCTCTCTATTTGTTCCACCAAGCAGGACTTTTAGCGTATCCTAAATATCTCATGAATCTTTTCCGTTAAAATTTATTAACATATCAACTTTCAAAATATCTTACTGTTATGATTGTTTTTTCTAATCACTGTCTATTCAAGCATAATATTCACGTCCAAAATAGAGTTCTTACTTTTCAAGTAAACTCAAATATGTATTTGTCTCGTATAATGCCGCATAACTAGGAATATAGTCCAAATAAAATAAATCTGGAATTCCTATAGCAAAAATCTTATCGCAATGTCTAAACTTTAATAACATTAATATATCATTTTCAAATAAGCCTAGTCGCAGCATATTAAAGCACTCACTGTTTTCAGAATTTTTCTTTGACAATTGTAACTGATTTTGAGTCCTCTTCCCTACAGAAACAACTCCATTTATATGCTGTATATCACATTTATTCTTTATATGAAAGTGTTCCAACATAAGATTTTTCAAATTAGCACTTGAAATACAAATTTCTTTTTTTAGTGTACTTTTATTATCTAATTGTGCAAATTCTTCTTCAGTATAAAAAAAGTAAATAGCCTCCCCCGTTATAGCTATATGACTTTGATGGGAAGACTTATCTTTTTTGTTTCTATTAGCTACATTTGCATTAGCTAATCGTATTGAAATTATTTCTCTAAAATTGCATGAAGAAAAATATTCTGATACATAATTTTCTTCATAACCTAAAAAAACAAAATAATCCTTTACTAGTTCAAGTAGTGCTTCATATACTGCCATATTTATTTCTCCCCTAGTCTAATTGTTCCTTAATTACTCTAGCTATAGTACGACTTAGTAATGGCGGAACTGAGTTTCCAATCTGCATATATGTCTTGGTATAAGGTCCCTTAAAGTAATAATCATCTGGGTAAGATTGTACACGTGCTGCTTCTCTTGGCGTTAAACCTCTTGCCTGCCATGGATGAATATACATATTACAATCAAATCTCATATGTGCAGTAATTGTTTTACATGGTTTATCTGGCTCCAGTTTAAAATATTTATCCTTAAATATCTTTTCTCTTCTTTTGTATGGCATAATATCTTTAATTTTTGGATCCGATGAATTATCACCCGGATTTAATCTTCCAAATATCTCAATATCTCGTGAATTATTATATCTTGCCTTATGGTTAAATACTAGTTGATTGTTTTTCCCATCATTAATTAAATTCACATATTGATTATCATTATCTACATTCCTATAATAACTAATGTTAAAACCTGATGCTCTATCCTCAGCTTCTGTATTATGAGGAATTTTTTTCGCTACTAATTCATCCAAATCAGATATTGCATCGCTCAATAAAAATTTAGGTGCCTCTAATCCTAATTCACGTATTCTTTCCAAAACTTCTTCATTATCTCCCCCAATTCTATTACCAACAAAAATAACTCGCTCTCTACTTTGTGGCACTCCAAAATCCTTAACATTTAAAACTCTGGCTGATATACTATAACCAACTTTCTTAAAATCATCTTTGATTTGCTCCTCACCCTTCAACATTCCTTTAACATTTTCCATTACAACAAATTTGGGTTGTAGTGTTTGTATTGCTTTTATATAACTTTTATATAGAACATTTCTCGGATCATCAATTATTCTTTGCCTGTTAGCCATACTAAATCCTTGACATGGTGGTCCACCGATAACAACATCTACAGGATCAAATCTTTTAAATTTTGAAATATTACAAAGAACATCGTTTATATCCCCTGTCACAATATGTTTTTGTGGTGTTTCAGGATGATTAAATCTATACGTTTCAATGCAACATTCTTGAATATCATTTGCAAAACTTAATTTATAACCTTCTTGACGAAACCCAACAGATAACCCACCTGCTCCACAAAAAAAGTCTGCATATGTATACCCTACCCTTTCTTCCTCTAAAAGTTGTTGTTTTACTCTAAAATAATTACACCATTTAGATAAATAGCATTCAGAACAATTTTCTTCTTTACACTTTATTTCTTCACCACAAATTAAAGAAAATTCATTTAAAAGCTTAACCTTATGCTCTTGAAAATACAAACTTTTCTGTTCATAATATTGTTCATTTGTTGATGCACAAATTTTACTCAATAATATTTCTGCGTTTTCTTTGCTACATTTTTTGTTAACAAGAAGCTTTAAAATTTTCTTTATTTCTTCAATTTCTTTATTCATGTCTCTCCTTATAAATTTGTTCTTTAATACTCTTAGCAATAGCATATGAAACATTTACTGTAACTGCATTACCAAATTGTTTATACGCTTGGCAGTCCGAAACTGGTATAATAAATTTTTCTGAAAAGCCTTGCAGCCTCGCACATTCCCTTGGCGTTAACCTTCTAATTCTTCCATTCTGAGTAACATAATTATCCTGACATGCTCTATGCATTTTAGCCATTGTTGCAGTCAAAGGACGTGCAACTGATAAATCAATTTCTGATTTAGCTTTATAATTTTTTGTTCCAGTTGCTAAAATTGTTTTAAGAATTTTTTCAGAAAGAAAATACTTATCATCAACATTTGTTTCTAATAAATCTTGAAGTGAACTTTTTAATTCAATACCCTCAGGAAACCCAAATTCAATTGATTGATCCAGTAAGCAAACCAAATATACTCTATTACGTGTTTGCGGTACACCATAATCTGCACTATTAAGTAACTTAGGATGCACACGATATCCAACTTTATTCAATTCCTCTTCTATAGTGGCAAAAGTTTTTCCCTCATTATGAGTCAATAAATTTCGCACATTTTCCAATACAACTATTTGTGGCTGCTGACCTCGTTGTGCTTGATTTTTAATAATATCAATCACTTTAAAAAACAGCAAACCTCGTTTATCAGAAAAACCAGCCTCCTTCCCCATTTTACTAAAGGGTTGGCATGGAAAACCTCCAATTAGAATATCATGCCTTGGTATGTCATCCAGGTTCACTTCATTAATATCTGCACATATAGCATTATGCTTAAAATTTGCATTATACGTTTGTACTGCATATTTATCAAAATCATTTGACCAAATAATATCAAATCCTGCTTTTTCAAATCCCATATCCAAGCCACCACAACCACAAAATAACGATGCCACTTTCATACTAGTCCCTAATCCTCTGAAAATCCATTATCAATTAAGCCTGCTTCAATATTTAAAATCCTTTGACATTGTATTTCAGATGGAATCCTTCCATAATTAATCTTGGTAGCTGCTGACAGAAAGCTTTTTTCTACTTCAGACAACAGGTTATTCTCTTTACCCCATTTCAAAATTTTCTCCCAGTACAATTGTCCTTTTTCCTTAACATCCATTTGCAATAGACTATAATTTTGTTCAATCGTATTCGCTTTATCATTAATACCTTCTTGTGAATTTTTACATATTAAAAATTCTGCTATTCTAGCATCTAAAACACATTCATTCTTAATAAGCTCTTTCCAGCACAAATCTTTTTTACACCATTCTGTAACATTTTTAATCGGGCGTTCTTCAGAAGTGATAAATTGAAAAACAACTTTAGTTAGCCTAGTAAATTCTTCTCCTATGCAATCAGGAACTTTTTGCTTATCCCATATGTATTTCATATTTAACTCACAATCTGGATACTGCTTCTCAATTAGGAAATGAAAATATGACAATGTATATGCAACGATATTTGCCTTATACCCTTTTTCATACCATTCTTGTTTCGGAACGAGCTTATCTATATGCTTAAACATGATAGCGATTACAATTGTATTTTTAAAATAATTTTCATCAAACTTTTCACATTCTTTATCCCATTGCTCAACAATATTTTTTGCAAACTTTGCAAAGTTTTTTTGTGCCCCCATACTAACCCAATACGGATACTCATCCCACGTATTTCGATATTTAGCAAAATCCGTTTTTGCAATTTTTTGTTCTTTAGGATTCTGCATTTGATATCTCTTCTTTTCTGCTCTTGTCATTCGACTTTGCTCTTGTTCATATTGACCTCTTGAACGTTCAAAAAACCAATGAGTCTCAAATTGATTACCATTCACAGCTGGTGCATATATCTTTCGCGATAACTTCTGCATTTGAATATTAAATTCATGATTTGAGAAAAAGTCCGCATCACTAACCTTATTCTGACTATTTGACCCTCTAGATATCTTAGGAATAAGTATTTGTGCTTGCCCTTTATCAGCAATAACTGTTAGCTTCATTTGTACAAATATATCAGCCAAATCAGCTTTATCTTTAAATCTAGTATTCGATAAAGACGCTGTTGTTTGCCCTCCATTAACTATTTGTAAATCTTTTATTGAAGTAATATACTTTCCTTGTTCTTTTGCAATTACCTTTACATCAGTAGCAGTAGCAGAAATTCCATTATTATATGCAAAGAACATATTTTTACTCTCGCCATCCATCTCCAGAATAGTCTTTCGGATGTTTTTATTCACATTACCTCTAGTAGACAAAAATGCTCTTACATTTCCCTCTAACAGTGTGCTTCCATAGTTATCATATAAATCTGCAAGTATGCCTCCCGGAATTACACAAAGCAAACATTTAATTCCTTCATTGGACACATCACTTGCTTCAAGGCAAGGAAGTCCATTTTCTGTTAAGCTACAAAAATCTATCTCCACATGTTCCTGAGTATCCCCCTGCCCCAAAACGCGATATAAACGTGTCATATCCCAAATGTTATATTCAATATTAATTCCATTTATATCCCCGTAATCAAACGAAGATATTTTATCACTAATTTCTCTGTCCGTCAAAATAAAAAAGCGAAATTTTCTTACGGTATACTCCTTACTATTCAATTGATCTATTAAATCATATACAGGCCTACTTATTTCAATCTTACTCAATAAATTACCTTGAACAGCACCCTCTAAAAAAGAATATAATTTATCAAATAATACTTTCGCATCCGTTTTTGTAACTTTAGCAATATTTTCTTCACCAGAATAATCTGTAATAAACAAAGACATAGAATAGTCATAATCATCGTAAGCATATGCATCCACCCGATAATTTTTTCTTAAATATTTTCCCACTGCATAGCAGTTATTAAAATCAGTTATAACGTTTAAATCAAGCAAATCATTCAGTACAGTAGTTGTAAACATTGTTGTTGTACTTTCTCCATCAGCTGCTGCCTGTGTTTTCACATTTTCCAGATAATCTTTTCTGTACTCAATTAGCCCCATACTTCTTTTTCCTCCATCTTCCATGCATTAATTCCTGCAAGTGATAAATCATATTGTACTGATACAATCCCTAATGGAACATTCCCTGTAATTAACTTAGGAAATTCTTTATCTACACAATAATATTCAGGTCCACTACACGTAAAATAAATCTCATCGTAGCTTTTCTTATCTATATATCCTAGAGAAATTAGTTTCTGTTCAAAAAGTTGTAATACACTTGGATAATGTTTCATTTTATCTCTAAGACTATTCACATAACTACTCACACTAAGCGCATTTAAATCAGTGTTTGATGAACGATCTACTTTATATACTACCAAAACTCCATCATAATCAGTTTCTAATTGATTTAATGATGATATTCTTATTTTTTCCTTTCCTGTTGCTATAGCTTTAATTTCATACCATTTTTCATTTAAGACGAAATCTCTATCAGCACCATCTGGACCTTGCCATGCTGACATGACAACATCCCATCCATTTTTTTTCGCCAGTTTTTCTTTTGCAAATTGCAATTCGCCTATCATTCCCTTAAGAACGCTGTCAGATAAATCATTATGTATGGACACAAACAGTTTTTGCCATAATATATATCGTTTTGTTAATAGTTCTAAACCTTCTTTTTCAGATAAAATATTTCGAGATGACTCTATTAAATCCCAACAAAGACTTGAAAAAACATCTTGGTTTTGTTTTTCCAACGAAGAAATTTGTGTTGCCCACCTTCCATCATTTCTTATATTCTTTTCTACGTCTAAAGCTTTACTAGATTTTAACTGTACAGGTTCAAGTTTCGTTATTAACACAAGTTCTTCATTTCCTCTTTCACTAATCCCAATAAAAAAATCCATCGGATGATTCGGATCAACTCTCTGCAAAAACCCCTTTGCTCCTCTTAACTCTTGCCATCTGTTCTTAATCTCACTCGTTTTCATCCTCAATAGCCTCCTCGTAACTAAACATGTTTCTTTCTTCTGTCTTATTTACAATATATCTTACCTTTTTGCTATCACTAGCAGTACCAGGAAATCCAATTCCAAGAGCTATAACAGGCATATCTCCAATGAGCTTTATTGACTCCTTATCTGAATCAAACGTTCTTTCCCTTTTCCCCTCTCTTACTATCGATTTAATTTCTTTATCAACTTTTATAATATATATCAATAGTACCGGTTCTCTCTCTACCGACAGATAAGGTTTATCTGGGATTGTCTTAGAACTAGAGTTTTCTTTTCTATAATTTTCTTCAACCTTCTTAACTTGAGTTTTAGTCAATCCATATTTTGTTGCACCAGGAACCCCTACTCTTGCTCTTTTCCCTGATATTTGCAAACAATTTTCATCTCTTCTAACAACTCTACTAGAATACTTCACCCCCAATTGTACTAATGAGTTTGAAAAATATTCTTCTTCTAAGATTTCACCCCCTCCACCAATAATTGCAACTGTCCATGTTTTATGTTTATTGGAATTTTCAATATAATCACTCAAATCCGACGCTGAAAATGGTATATGTCTTGGATGTGCTACGAATGTTCGTATGTATTTAGCTATTATATCTTTCTCCACCCCTGTATAAGCAATCCGGTTTTTATCAAAATTGTATTTTTCTTTTTTATATTCCTTATTATCTTCTAAAAACGTAAGTAACTTATTTGTGGATTCTAAATTAAGCTTCAAGCATTTTTCTCTACTCGCTATCAATTTAGGTGTTTCTATAACTTCTGCTGCCAATGATATCACTCGTTCTATAGGCGTTGCTGATCTCATTTTATTTCTTGAAGTAACAAATAAAGCTGTTTTATTCTGTTGTACCTTGAATCCAAATTCTGCTGGTGTCAAACCTGTCTTTTTCATTTCTAATATAGAATTTCTTAACTCTATTGTTGCCTCCGTTATATATTGGTACCACGAAATTGCTTCTGGCTCCATCCATATTTTAAATAAGTCTTCATACCCTTTTCTATAACCAAACCATCTTCCCATCTGCATCAACGTATCATACATTTGAGAATTCCTATCAAAATAACTTACACTCAATCCCTCCAAAGTTAAGCCTCTAGATAGACTATTTCCACCTACTGCAATCACTCTTAATCCTGTTTCTTTATATGGTTCATAATCTAATCGCTCAATACCTTTTTCTTTTGCTTTTTGATTTACCAGACGAATTACAATTGGCATAACCGACTCATACATTTTATCTAATACTATATTAAAATCATAGCCAGTTTTCTCGCTCATATTAAATTCAAACCATACTTCAAATAATTCATTTAACTCTTTACTTTTTAAAGCTCTTTCCATCCCTAGTTGACTATACGACTGTATAGCATTTTTTATTTTGCGTACGTATCCAACTATTTTATCAAAAACTTGATTTTGAACATTAACATACTGACTCACATTAATCAACATCGAACGATGTGTTTTAGTATTACCTCGTAAATCCATAACAACATTTACAAGGCAAAAATATTTAACGGCCCTTTTTAGACTTTCTGGAAGTTTAGTAACAATATGCGCTGATTTTGCTTTTGATCTAAAAGCATGTTTTCCGTTGTCTGCATCAATACAAACATCTTCGATTGGTTGAATCGAAGATGCATATGATGCATCCGAACCAAAAATCTGTCTTATACCAATATAATTCGTTGGTGCAGATAGCGCATATATAAAATCTCGAGGAAACAAATTAAATTCATCTGTTCCTTGATCCAAGTCTGGATCTATAAAAATATTAGCAAACGGCGTGGCAGTTACAGCCACATATGACGACCTAGTAAATAATCTCAATATCTCTACAATAGCTTTATTAATAGTTGTAGGTGAATGTTCAGGCTTATTTGTATTAATTGAAGCATTATCTGCTTCATCATCTATAAGCAACAAAGGTAAATCTATTTTAGCACCAACTCTAGAAGTATTTCTAGTACTTAACCATGTTTCCAAATTTTCCAATACACTTTTATTCTTTTTAAGAACAAGAATTACAGGCTCATTCATCCCCTTAATTGTAAAGTTTAACGACTGCAATTTTGCAGAATCAAAATCAGACAAAACACTAGTAAATGGATATGCTGTACGATTTTCGTCAATACTGCCAACTCCCACATACTTTATCTCTGGATTTTTTTGCAGTACATTTCTGCTATTCAGTCCTACGAAACCAGCATCCACACGCTCTTGAGTTTGCTTACGCAACCCCTCTATAGTTCCTGTCAATAAAATTATCAACTTATACCCTGCATCAGCTGCCTTATTGCAAAGAGCAAGGTAATTTGAAGTTTTGCCTGACTGAACATCTCCTATAATTAGTCCTTTTCTTTTCCATCCACCCTCTTCTGTAGGATCACCACACAAATCAAGAATTTCGTCACTAACCTCACTAAGTGAATCTATAACATCTTCACTCCATCCTTGTTGAAGTAATAAATATTTTCGATATCTATTCCAATAATAAAAATCAAACTTAGCCTTTTTATTCATTAACCAAGGATGGTATGTTGATTCCTCTACTACTTTATTACCAATATCCATTCTAACTTTAAAACTTGCTTGCAATTGCTTTTCTACATATTCTCTCTCAACATTTTGCATAGGTGTAACCATAGAGACCTTATTCAGAATTTTCTTTATATCCTCTTCCGTAGGATTTTTACCTTTAAGCTCTTCTTTTAATAACATTCTTGCAATATTTTCACATGTATCCAAATTAGACATTTCTTTTTACCTCATAATAAATTCTTTCAATATCATCCATATAATACATAAATGGCTCTATCTTTTCGAATCCATTCATTGCATTCTCAATATCACCACTCTGGAATGCAGACCGAATTATCTCTCTTGCCATATCTTTAACGCGAGTACGTTCCACATCTTCTTTATCATACGCAATTTTAATGTCTGCATTCATATCATAATGTAAATTATTGAATGGTAGGTTGTTTTGTATGGTATCTAAATAATTCTGTAGCATCTTAAACGTTTGATTATCAATTCGCTCTTTTATTACTTCTAAAACTGGGTATTCCGAATTAATTGCATACTTCACACCCTCTCTAGTTTCAATTTTTTCCCAAACATGAATTGTATTGTCAGCAATTTCTTTGCGTCGACGAAAACTCCATGCCTTTTTACTACCATTTGACATTACATTAATAAGTTGTCTCAATCTTGTTTTTACAACTTCTGGAGGATATGCTGTCGATTTTTTAATATCTAATGTCCATAAGTCATCCAACGAATTCGGAATATCGACTCTTACTCTAGCTAATTTTGTGAATTCATCCATTTTTATTATTCTAAACCACGTTCCCCATGTTAAGAGTCTCTTATTTCTGTATATGTAAAATCCCTGTAGATTTCTTAGACCATCCTTACCTCCGTATGCTTCTAATTCCTGTTTAGACATTTTAGATGGATGTGGAAGTACATAAGGTCTAACAATAACTTTCCCCTTTCTACCAGGTATCTCTATCTTTTCATCATCCATAGTTATTGTACTTTTACTTGCTAAGAAAGGATCAAATGGAAGTAATTTTATCCCATTAATGTAAATATTAATTTTACCCACACCATCGCCACTTAAATACCTATGAAAAACTAATTCCAAATGTTTTTGTACATCGTACATTTTTGACTGTAATACTAACTCTTTAGACATACTTCCGGAAATAACTTTATCTAATGACTGCCAAATAACCAAGGTTCCATGATCCCGTTTATTTAACTCTCCGATTTTAGGTACACCTTCCAACTCTGATTCCTCGAATTGCTTTAGGCTCCATTCTTTTGTATTTATTACATGTTCTAGGCTCCACTGCCTAGACTCTAGCATACCTTCCTTCTTTGATAATACTGTAAGACAACGACATTGTGATAAAGAGGCAGTCTTCATACCCAAACCATACCTACCTAAATCATCCTCATCGCGCTCATTACTTGCATTATAACAACCATAACGCATTGC
>DBKX01000317.1:361-5218 GCA_002297865.1 Lachnoclostridium sp. UBA739 | reverse complement strand
AATAAAAGGTTCAGTAATTGTATCATAATAAATTTCGATATTTTTTGATTGTGCAGTAATACTATTGTCAACAATATCTGCAATTGCAGACTCAATCGAATACCCAATTGCCCTTATCGATTCCATTAGTACAGGGGCAAACGGTGGGCAAATAATATCTTGTTTCATAAGTCATCCCTTACTTTCTTGTTTTTTCAATAATGTCGCAAAGCAAATCATAATCTTCAATAACCAATTGATCTACACTATCATGAAATTTCATTAAAATGCCACTAGCAATAAGTTTCTCAAGAATTATATCCATGTGCTCAATATAGAAAAATTTCTTGATCAACTTTTCTGTACTATTATAAACATTTTCTTCATCATTCTTCTTCAGATAGCACAAAATATTGTTTAATTCTTCCTTACTAAGATTTATACCATTTATAACTTTGATTCTATTAAGCCATTTTGTATAATACTTTCTATTACTCTCATACCATTCTTTACAAATACAATATTCTTGCTCTTTTATCCTAACTGGCTCTTTCCAATATCTAATATATCCATTTGCATCCTTGATTTGGTCTGATATACTACATGACAAATCTACTTTTCTTATGAATGGATGTCCAATATGAAACTCATTTCTGCAGCTTTGTTCTGATGTCAAAAACTCTAAATCTTCTTGCGTTAAATAATTATGCGCTATTAGTTCTGTAAATGTAGACTGAATGAATCTACCAATTTTCTTTTCTGGCTTAATAGGCTTTTCATTAATTCCAGCATGTTCTTCATATGTATCAATCTGCTTTTTCTCATCATCTTTCTGATATCCAACGCAAATATTAAAGTCGTTTGCTACCTTAAGCAAATCATAACAAGAATTCATTATAACACGAGAAACATCTATATTCTTCTCTGTTAATGCCTTAGTTTGAAAATCTTTTGTACGCTTTACAACTTCTTTAAGATATTTCAAGAACTCTTCTCTTAAATCTTCATACATTCCCAACCTCGTTAAGTATTCTCTCACTACGCCGGAATTTTCACCCTTAAAATGCTCTCTCAATACTTTCAAGCATTCCTCTGTTAACTGTTCATATTTAGCATGATACATCTCCCATATCTCTTTATCTAACTTTCCAGTGTTAGCCAAAGATAACTTATTGTATCTCTCATCAAAAGTTTTAAAATTTGCCAATTTAAGTCGAATTGAAGACGGACTTCTAAAATTTTTACCATGATTCTTAGGAGCAAGATCCAGATTATTTAATATTTGACTCAGCGCTATTACTTCTGGAGTGGAATCAGATATTTTCGAATGCCACTGTAAATCTTTACTTAAATACAATTCTAATGCAAGTTTTAATTCTTCCTCAAACCAATTGGGATTTCTACTCATTATTATCTTCCGTACACATTATTTATTTTCATAAATATAGCACTTTTATATGAAAGTGCCTTATAATATTTATTTTTGTATTTTATATCCTAATGCAATTATTGCCTTTAAGGTTGAAACAACTGATATTCTATCATATTCTTTTTCAGATTCCGGAAGTCTTTCATACGGAATCAATCCAGGATGTCTCTTTCTCTCATCATCTCTTTTGTCTCCTAATGTCCAGCCATCAGAAATTCGTCTTTGAGCCCACATATCATGTGAATTCTTTGCAAGACATTCTAACAAATCATTAAGTTCATTATCAATTTCTATGTTAGAAATATCTATTGGTTTTGGATTATACTCCATAACAACCTCCTAATAATCGTTACATCTTCATTAATACATTTAATCTATCTAATATATTTTAACATCATTACATATTGAACACAAGGGATTAGTACATCGGTAAATTACATTTCCCTTTTCGTCATGCACTAAATCCATAGGTTGATTACAATTCCTTGCTTTGCAAAGCGGATGTGCTTGATACTTTCTAATAGGTTTGAATGCTTTCAATTTTTTTATCAGTTCAGAATATACCGTAACGGCTTGATCTATTGCATTTCTAATTATTAAATCGCTTGGACTAGGACAGTTAATTTTTCCCAAAACAATCCTTACAAATTTTATCATACTTTCTAAATCTATTTTTTCAATATCTCCTATCCTTACCGATATATCCGGTGCATCAATTGGCTTGTCAATCTCATTGGGTTCTATATCGACAATAAGATTACTGTAGTTCTTATTAGTTGCCCAAGCTGCTCCAGTTTCCAAAATGCATGGATTTGAATCGTAAAAATACTTAGAAATAATATATATAACATAAATATTCTCCCTAAATGAATCTTTTAAGTAGTCAAAAATTTCAACATCATTTGGTGCTGTCATCCTATTATCACTTGTATAAATAAATAGTTTCGTTATGTCAATGTTCAAATTTTCAAATATCTTAACAACAAAATCTCCATAGACTTTATATTGTCTACTATGACTTATTAATACGCGCCTTGTATTCTCCATACTTTGAACAGTTCGATAAAATTGAAAATTTTCTTCCATTACTATGTCCATCTCATGTTGTTCAAGTCTATTATTAAGAATTCTCCTTGTCTCAGGTAATGTACTTAAGAATTTCATTTTTGCATTTTTTATTTCTTTTCTATTATCTATTTGTATTTTTCTTGTGGATAATTCGTTCTTTTTTTAACTACAAAATTTAATAAACTTTTAGCAATTTTTATTACTTCAATATAACGACTATCTTGTTCTTCATATCCTCTTCTGTTACTAATTGCCATATCTACTAAATCATCATCTTCGAAAATATCAGCATAAAGTTCCCCTATGACATAAGCCTCTCTATTAGTATTGGTTTTTATCTTTGGAAGGATATCATACTCGCCCAACTTATTCCTAGAAAATATAGATATTCTATTATCATTTACAGATATTCTATTAATTTCTTCATCTTCCGATTTATTTGAAACAACTAATTTCTTATTTATTTCGTTAAGTTCAGGTAAATTACTAACGGTACCAATCCACCCAGTAATAGAAAATTCTCTAATCACCTGTTTTCTACTTTTGTCCTCAACCTCTAATTCATATGGGAAGCTTAACAACTTATGCCTCCTGTTTTTTTGATTCAAACTAACTACATCATCATAGGTATAAGTTAGCTTTAAATTCTTAACAATTTTATTATTATCAACAATACTTTTCTTTTCTAGAAATTCATCGCCTATAACAACTATTGTATCCATTATACTAAAATAATCTAATGCATCTCTATGTAAAGTTTTAAATTTTTCCTTATTTTTACGTATGTGAATTAAGAATTCTTTGTCATTCACATCAAACATTCGTATTAATCTATTTACAATATATCTGTAACTGGTAGTAATTCTTTTCTTTATATTTAACAACTCTAATCTTGTTCCACTCCCCATTTCTGATAAGTGTTTGTTTGAGAATATGATCTCTTCTATAGGGATATCTTCTGGTTCTCCTCCATCTGTAGTAATTTTTATAAAATCCAAAATACATCCGGCTTTTTTACCTTTTTTACAAGATAATACTTTTACACAGTTTGTCAAAGAAAATGCAGCTAATTTGCCAATACCTTTTCTTCCCATCATTTTTCTATGTGATGTAACTGATATCGTTTCTCTCTTATCGTATCCTATATTCAAAAAACGAGAATTAATCTCTTCCTCAGTCATTCCATTTCCATCGTCTTCAATTATAATACTACTGCCCTTCGTATTAATAGTAATCCATACGTTATGAGCTTCTGCATCGTAGCTATTAGCTACCAATTCTGCAATAACACTCGGAACATCACCATAAAGTTGTGTCCCTAATAACTTTAGCACATTTCGATCTAATTTAATTGTATATTTGCCCATTTTTCAACAGTCTCTCCTTTTTCAGTACCTTTCATACACTTATTTTATCTCCGTTTACGAATCAAAACAACTACAATCCTTTTCTTTTCTCTTTTTTTATTGCTTTATGCTTTATTAAATGTTAATCTAAATAAAGAATATTAACTAAATGATTAATTAAGGAGGATATTCTATGCCTAATACCGAACATCGCATTTACAAAGAATTTGAAAAATACATACCTTATTTAAATACTGAAGAGACAAATTATATTGAAAATAGGCTTATTGAACAAATTATTTGGTACGACAATGAATCTCAAAAAAAGCAAAAAAACTATAAATACTGGACTATAGCTTCAATAGTAATGACTGCATTAATCCCAACTTTATCACTCTTTACAAATTATAAATACGGAATTATTGCTAGTGTAACTATTTCCATACTCAGTGCTTCCTCTTCTGCTATTCTATCCATCATAAACTTATGTGATTATCAGAAACTATGGATAGAATATAGGTCTAATTGTGAAACTTTAAATAGTATTCTTCACCGATATCTTGCTCATGTAGGTGAATTTGACAGCATTGACAAACCTAGGAATTTTAAACAGCTAGTTTTAACTTGTGAGCAATTATTAACTTGTGAATTTAAGACATGGACTAACTTAGTTAATAAAACTACCAAAGAACGTGACATACAGAATTAGTGCTATTTTCATTTTTAGTTATAACAAATCTCTTTTTAGTGCTATCTCTTCACTCCCCAACCCTAACCTCAAACACCGCCTCTTCCACCGTCCTCACACACTCGTCCGTATTCTTCAAAATATCTTTTCCCCAAAACCTCAACACCTTATATCCAAGAAACATCAGCCGTTTCTCATTCTCATAATCCCGTTCCCTGTTTCTTGCTATCTTCCGAATCCAATACTCCCCATTGTTACTCTTCTCAAGCCTTGCCTTCAGCTCATCCCAGTCTTTTCCATGAAAGAATTCACCATCGCAAAATATAGCAATCTTATACTTGGTCAAC
>DBKX01000317.1:0-318 GCA_002297865.1 Lachnoclostridium sp. UBA739 | reverse complement strand
CCAGGAAGTTTCTTGTAATTCTTCCGATAACGTATCCCCTTATGCCATAATGCTTTGCGAAGAACCAGTTCAATTTCCGTATCTTTTCCTTTTATATGACTCATATTGCGGCTACGCTGCTCTTTCGTCATTACATCCATTTCACCATCTCCACACCTTAGCAATTAGTTTTGTCAAAATATTCTTCATTTCAATATACTCCAGCAAAAAAATTCATATTGCATCATTATGTATTACTATCTTCTCAAAGTTCTCTAAATCTATTTTATTATTCCCTATATAGTCTGTCAAATTAGAGCTTCGTATCATCTCCATAAG
>DBKX01000097.1:9863-11416 GCA_002297865.1 Lachnoclostridium sp. UBA739 | reverse complement strand
TCACGATAGGAAGATAATAACTCCTCAAAATCAACTAACTCGCCACGCTTTGGAAGGTGCCCAAACAAAAGCAGGTATACTGTCTCTTCAAATCCAAGTCTATCCTCTTTGATAAACCCATGTACAATGTCTTCAATATCAATACCCTGATAAAATAACTTTCCATCACAAGGTACAACTTCACTATCTATGATTGTATAAGAACGAATCTCGGAAATATCTGTTAAACCTGCTAAAACACCTTTTCCACTAATATCTCTAAGTCCCCTCTTTACTTCGTACTTTGCATACAGCTCAGGATTTATCTGAAATGTATCTCTACAAAAATTTGCATATTGTTTCACTAAACCATCCATTTTCTTTTCATTCTCAAGCATTCAATTTCTCCTTTCAAAACGGGTGATATTCTTCTTGCATTTCTTAAACTCTACTGTTCTCCCAATGTTGCAACCATAACAGCCTTGATCGTATGCATTCTATTCTCTGCTTCATCAAATACAACATCTGCGAATCTCTCAAATAGTTCTTCTGTCACTTCTTTTCCTTTAACGGCTGGAAGGCAATGTAAGAATATTGTGCTGTCCTTTTTGGTTTTTGCAAACATCTCATCATTTACCTGGTATGGCTTTAACAATGCAACACGTTCTGCTGCCTTATCTTCCTCACCCATAGAACACCATACATCCGTATAAATAGCATCAGCACCTTCTACTGCATTAATATCATCGGTAACTTTAATCTTACTTCCAGATTCTTTGGCATAGCCTTGACATAACTGTAATAATTCATCTTTTGGCCATAGTGATTTTGGTGCAATGTTAGTAAAATGAATACCAAGTTTCGTAGCCCCAATCATTAAACTGTTTGCCATATTATTTCTACCATCGCCAACATAGACAAGATGAAGTCCCTTTAACTTTCCAAATTGTTCTTTTAGTGTTAAGAAATCAGCTAATATCTGCGTTGGATGATAGTCATCAGTTAAACCATTCCAAACTGGAACGCCACTATATTTTGCTAACATTTCAACATGTTCCTGTTTAAATCCACGAAACTCAATTCCATCAAACATTCTTCCTAAGACACGTGCGGTATCTTTTACACTTTCTTTATAACCTAGCTGAATATCATCCTTACCTAAATATTCAGGATGACCACCTTCATCAATACATCCGATAGTAAAGGAACATCTCGTACGTGTAGATGGTTTTTCAAATATTAATGCAATATTTTTTCCCTTTAAGCTATTGCCCGTAATTCCTTTTTTCTTTTTCGCTTTTAAATCAGCGGCTAAATCAATTAAATATGTAATTTCGTCTGGGGTAAAATCCTTTAGGGTTAAAAAACTTCTTCCTTTTAAATTCATATGTATCACTCCTGTATAATTATTCAATATATTCTTTAAAAATACAATATTCCATAAATTACATTTCGTCAATATATATTCTGTAAATACTTTATTTAAATTTTATTAACACAGCCTACGAATAGAATATGGCAGGAAGTATACGCTCCCTGCCTAATATTACATATAAACAAATCATTAATTTTTT
>DBKX01000097.1:988-9840 GCA_002297865.1 Lachnoclostridium sp. UBA739 | reverse complement strand
TTTTCCAACTTCAGTTAAAGACTTTACAACTCCAGCCATATTCTGAATCTCAGAAGGAATAATAATCTTAGTTGACTGACCATCTGCAACTTTCTCGAATGCCTCTAAACTCTTAAGTTTTAAAACTGCAGCGCTTGGATCTGCTTCATTTAAGAAACGAATACCATTGGCAGTGGCTTCCTGAATTCTTGCAATTGCTTCTGCCTCACCTTCTGCCTCACGAATCATAGCTTCTTTCTTCGCTTCAGCACGTAAGATAGCAGCTTCTTTTTCAGCTTCCGCTTCTAGAATAGCAGATTGTTTCTTACCTTCTGCAACAAGGATAGTAGATTTTTTCTCACCTTCTGCAATCAGGATTGCTTCTCTTCGTTCACGTTCCGCCTTCATCTGTTTCTCCATAGATTCTTGAATTGCCTGTGGAGGAATGATGTTCTTTAGTTCCACACGATTTACTTTGATTCCCCATGGATCTGTTGCACTATCTAAACTTGCACGCATCTGTGCATTGATCGTTTCTCTTGATGTTAAAGTTTGATCCAATTCTAAATCACCTATAATATTACGTAATGTAGTTGTTGTCAAATTCTCAATCGCCATAATTGGATTTTCTACACCATATGCATATAACTTCGGATCCGTAATCTGATAAAATACTACTGTGTCAATACGCATTGTAACATTATCCTTTGTGATAACTGGCTGTGGTGGGAAATCCACTACTTGCTCTTTTAAATTAATTTTTCTTGCTACTGCTTCAATAAATGGCCACTTCCAATGTAAACCAACATCCCAAGTTTTCTGATATCCACCTAATCTCTCTAAAATATAAGCATGAGCCTGTGGTACAATCTTCACACTTGATGTAACTAGAAGTAACACTAATACAATGATAATAATCCCAACAACTAATGAAGCTCCTTCCATATTATTGTTCCTCCTTTTTTTCCTTTACAATTACCTTTACCCCTCTAATCTCTATTATTTCTGCAATCTTGCCTGCATCAATAGTAGCATCATCAACTGCTCTTGCAGTCCACTCCAAGCCGTTAATATATACAACTCCAGTTTCTTTATAGTTATCTATTGTCTCAACTACGCGGGCGCTTTTGCCTATTAGACTTTCGTAATTCGTCTTTGTACGCTCACTTGTAAATTTTCTTGCAACATATGGTCTGACTGTAAATAATGAAGCTAAAGAAACAACGGCAAATAAAACAAATTGTACTGGAATACTTACTTCAAAAAGACTTGCTATAAACGCAGCCAATGCTCCACAAGCAAACCAGATTGTTGCCAGTCCCAGCGTAATAATTTCAACCACAATAAAGATTGATAATGCAATAAGCCATATAAGCGGTTCCATCCTTCTCACCTGCTCTTTCTATGGTCTCATTTTACTCTAAAACATTTTTAAATACAAGTGAAACAAACGGTTTTAAGATAAACGTAAGGATTCCTTAAATTACTATATAATCTATTTTATTTCTTAAAAAATATTACCTAAGTCTTCTCTGCCTAAAGATTTCATACATCATAATTGATGTCGCAACTGCCGCATTTAAAGATTCTACATGTCCACACATTGGGATTTTTACATAAGAATCCGCCAGACGTGCAGTTTCCTCTGTAATTCCATTGGCTTCATTGCCTATTATAATCCCCACTTTAGAACCATATTCTATTTCATCATAAAATTGTTTTCCTCTTAGATGCGTCGCATATAAGTGTACCCCAGCATTTTGTGCTTGTCTCATGGCTCCTCTTATATTATCCACATAAAGAAAACGCATCCGAAAAATCGAACCCATAGTAGCACGAACTACTTTTGGATTATACATATCAACAGACTCTTTGCTCAAAATGACTGCTGATACTCCTGCACCTTCTGCAGTTCTTAAAATAGTTCCCAAATTACCTGGGTCTCTAAGGTTTTCTAAAAATACAAGACTCAAAGACTCCTCTTCAAGAATATCATCCAAGTACGCATTTTTCATACGAGCCACAGCAATGATTCCTTGTGGTGTCATTGTATCCGAAATTTCCTTAAATACCTTATTCTCTACTACTTCATAATTAATATCTCTTAGTGTAACATCTTGTACCCAGTCTCTATATAACTCTTCTGACAGAAAAGCTTTCTCGATTAAACCAAATTTTTTTGCTTCCAGAAACATCTTAATTCCTTCTACAATAAAAACTCCTTGTTCTCTTCTCGCTTTACTGCTTTTTAACAGCTTCATTATATTTTTAATCTGGCAATTACTAGTACTACTTATCATGTATAACCTCCAAGTGCTATTTCACTTTCTCTTTTAAGCGATTTAATGAATTATTATCTCCAATTACAATCAAAACATCTTCTTTTGATAAAGTTTCATCGGCTGCAGGATTGATATCAAGCTCATTAGCTTTCCTAATCCCTATTACATTTAAATTATGTTTTGCACGAATATTTAACTCTTTCAATGAATGTCCATCCCACTCACTTGGTACAGCTAATTCCATAATACTAAAATTAGAAGATAACTCAATGGCATCAAAAAAATTACCCATAACTAAATTGTGTGCAAGCCTGATTCCAGTTTCCTTCTCTGGAAATACTACAAGATCCACACCAACCTTTTTTAATACTTTTGCATGCAAATCATTTTGGGCCTTTGCCATTACATATGGAATTCCCATTTCTTTCGCTAGGATTGTTACCATAACGCTAGCTTCCAGATTTTCTCCAATTGCAACAATGGCACCATCAAAATTGCTAAGTCCAAGAGACTGCAACATCTCGGCATCCGTTACATCTCCTGTTACAGCATAAGTAACAACATCTGCCATATCATGTACCTTATCAGAGTCGCTATCTACAACAAGCACGTTGCATCCGCTCTCCGCTAGTGTTGTCGCAACACTTCTCCCAAAGCGTCCTAAACCAAATACTACAAACTCTTTTTTTGCCATGTTTACTCCTCTTTATCCTACAATTATTCTTTCCTCTGGAAATGATCGCCCACCTGTTTTTGCCTTCTTTGTGTTAAAGAACAGTGCCATAGTGATTGGCCCAATTCTTCCAATATACATTGCGCAAATAATTACTAATTTGCCGCCAACTGATAAACTACCTGTTATATTTCGTGTCAAACCTACTGTACCGATTGCAGATGTAGCCTCAAATAAAATGTCCAAAAACGGTTTTTCTTCTATTATTAAAAGAAGTGTGGTTGATATCATAACCGCAAACAAGCTGATTAGTACCACAGCAAGTCCCTTTTTTATATACCAGCTCTTAATTTTTCGATTAAATATCTCCGTATCTTCTCTTCCTTTTACTACCGACCATGCTGCCAGACAGAGCATGGCAATTGTAACTGTTTTGACACCTCCAGCAGTTCCCGATGGAGAGCCGCCAATGAACATAAGAATCAAAAATAACAATGAACTTGCATCTTGAAATGCATCTTGTGGAATCGTAAAAAAGCCTGCCGTTCTAAGTGTTACTGATTGGAACATTGCAGCTAATCCCTTTTTCCACCAAGGCATACTGCCTAGGGTATCTGGGTTATTCCACTCAATCAGAAGAATTAACAAGAATCCACCAAAAATCAATATTCCCGTTACTGCAAACACAATTTTTGAGTGTAATTCAAACTTTCTAATTCGTTCACGGAAAGAAATTTTATGTCCCTTACGATATCGTGCCATGCGAATACAATCCCACCAGACAGGAAATCCAAGTCCACCTAAGATAATCAGTGCCATAGTTACAACATTGATTAAAATATTGCCACAGTACGGCTTAAGACTATTATTTCCGATTAAGTCCATTCCTGCATTACTAAATGCGGATATTGACAAGAAAATTGACTTTTGAAGCCCATCGACTGGTCCAAACTCTGGAATCAACTGAAAACAGTATAAGATCGCGCCTATACCTTCCACTATAAATGTTCCCTTCATAATCTTCTTTGTCAGTTTTACAAGACCCTGCAATGTATCAAGGTTATAGGCATCTTGAAGTAACATTCTTTCCTTTAAGGTTATTCGTTTTCCTAAGATAAGCAGCATCGCAGTTGCAAACGTTACAACTCCCAAACCACCAAACTGTATTAACACAACAATAATAAAATGACCAAACAGACTCCAATGTTCTAAAGTACTCACTGTTGTTAATCCCGTTACACATACGGATGTTGTCGCTGTAAAGAGTGCATCAATAAAATTCGTCCACTCACCACTCTTTGAAGAAAGTGGCAGCATAAGCAGCAACGCACCTACAATTATTGCACTGAAAAATCCATATGCAATAATCTGAGTAGTCGTTAATGTTTTTTTTCTAAAACGAAACACTCTATTTATCCTCCAAATCTTTTCTGATTGCATACCTATAACTTTTGCTTATAATACTAACACATTTATATTATTTTCTCAATTAGATTAAAAAGATACCTACATAGATGTAAAAATTGATGCAAGTGAAAAAGAGCCAGCTTACTCACAAGCTGACCCTTATTATATTTAATCTCAACATCTTATTAAATAATCTTATCTACCTTCCTAGAGCCACTTAAAACACAAGCGGTATTTCTTTGATTCTGTTTGTAAATGTTATATTTCTTAGTTTTTTACAATATAAGTGTCATCTCCCACTAAAAATATTGCACCTAATTTCTAATTTTTTTGTTGAAATTTAAATTTAAAATAACAACTGCCATCAATATAAGTCCCATACCCAATACTTTATGTAGTGATACTGCTTCTTTCAATACTATTATACCAACTAAACTAGCCACTAAAGGTTCTATAGTCGCCAAAATAGATGCTTTTGAACTTTCCACCTTCTTAAGACCTGTTGTATAACAGATAAACGGTGCTACTGTACAAAGTGTTGCAATTCCTAATGAAGCGCTTATCCCTTTCAAACTAACTAACCTCTCTAATACATGTGGAACTGATACAAAAGGCAGCACCCCCATTGCTGCAAATACAAATGTATAAAACGTAATTGTATAGGCATCATACTTTTTTACAAGAAACTTTCCAAAGATGCTGTATAAGGCATATCCCAACCCAGAACCTAGTCCAAATAGCACTGCTTTTCCTGTAACCGTTTCTTTACTTCCTAAAACCCCCGTTATAAACAATAATCCTAAACATACAACGAGTAACGAAACTACCTTCTGTACATTTAGCTTTTCATGTAAAACCGGAACCGAAATCAGCATAACCATAGTCGGTGCAGTATATAAAAGAAGCGCTGCTACCGATACCCCACTTAACTGTATCGTAGTAAAATAGCAGAAATTAAACGCCACAATACTTACAATTCCAGTCCCAATAAATAATCCAATATCTCTTATATGCATCACTGGCAGCCTTTTATTCTTAATTGTTAAAACAATCCCAATGACGATAGCTGAAAACCATACTCTGAGGGCTACTATTTCAATAGAAGTAAAGCCTATCCCATCTAATACATTTACAAATAAAGCAATCCCACCCCAGAGTATTCCTGCTAACACAATTAATATGTAATCTGTTTTCATGTTTTCTTCCTCTTTCAAGTATGAAAACCGATATTAGCTTTCTAAACTAATATCGGTTTTTCTCACACATAATATCTTTATCTTAAGTTCCTAGTTCTCATTCATCTTAGCAAGTTTTGCTGCCTGGTCAGCGCCAATTAAGTTGTCAATTAATTCACCTAAATCTCCATCTAAGATTTCTTCTAATCTATGAGAAGTAAATTTAATTCTGTGGTCGGTTACACGCCCTTGAGGGAAGTTATAAGTTCTGATTTTTTCAGAACGGTCACCACTTCCAACCTGGCTTCTTCTTGCTTCTGCTTCTGCGTCATGAGCTTTTTGCTGCTCTAAATCATACAACCTGGAACGAAGTACTTTCAAAGCCTTATCTTTATTCTTTAACTGGGACTTTTCATCCTGACAGGAAATAACAATACCAGTTGGAATATGTGTTAAACGAACTGCAGAGTCTGTTGTATTGACACACTGTCCACCGTTACCAGATGCACGGAATACATCAAACTTACAATCGTTCATATCGATTTGCACATCTACTTCTTCTGCTTCAGGCATAATTGCTACAGTTGCAGTAGATGTATGAATTCTTCCACCTGATTCTGTTACTGGGATACGCTGTACACGGTGAACACCACTCTCATATTTTAACTTAGAGTAAGCACCCTGTCCGTTGATCATAAAGATAACTTCCTTGAAGCCACCAATACCATTTTCATTTAAATTCATCATATCCACTTTCCAGCGGTTACGTTCTGCATAACGACAGTACATACGATATAACTCAGCCGCAAATAACGCTGCCTCATCACCACCTGCACCGCCACGAATCTCTACGATAACGTTCTTATCGTCATTAGGGTCCTTTGGTAAAAGAAGGATTCTAATTTCCTGCTCAAGAACTTGAACACGTTCCTTGCAGTCATTTAACTCTTCTTTCGCAAGTTCCTTTAACTCTTCATCGGATTCTTCCTCTAACATTGCTAAACTGTCTTCAATACCAGCCTTAGCTTCTTTGTACTCTAGATATTTTTCTACAATAGGTGCTAAGTCTGTCTGCTCCTTCATGAGCTTACGGAAACGAGCTTGGTCGTTGACTACAGTTGGCTCATTTAATTCGTTTACAATCTCTTGTTGTCTTCTGACGATTTCATCTAACTTATCAAACATCTTATATGTCTCCTCTTACTTATTTCAATCTACCATAAACTACACGATCTAGCCCAGCAAGATCCTTACGAACTTCTGCATAAGCAAATCCTGCTGCTCTTACTATATTAGTTACCGCCTCACCTTGATTGTATCCAATCTCGAAGAAAATCTCACCATTCTCTGTTAAATACCTCGGTGCAGCATTACTTATTTCTCTATAAAAATACAAACCATCTTCTGTTCCGTCCAACGCGAGCATAGGTTCAAATTCTCGCACTTCTGGCATTAAAGTTCCAATTACCTCACTTTCAATATAAGGAGGATTGGAAACAATAATATCATACTGATCCGATACTTGTTCAAAAAGATTGCTTTCTATAAATTCAACCTTCACATCATTGCTTAAAGCATTTTGCTTTGCAACATCTAATGCCCTGACTGAAATATCTACCGCCTTTACCTCTGTGGCATGCCCAAGCTTTGCAATACTTACAGCAATGCATCCTGAACCGGTACACATATCAAGAATCTTTTTCCCTTGAGAATTCTTAATTACTCCTTCCACTAGAATCTCTGTATCCTGTCTAGGAATTAGAACATTTTCATTTACCTTAAACAAAAGTCCCATGAATTCCTGTTTTCCTAGAATATATTCTAATGGATAACGAGTTGCACGAGTGGTAATCCATCCAAGATATCGCTCTTGTTCTTCCGTACCCGCTTCTTTATCCTTTGTAAGAAGGTACGTTGCTCTGGATATATCAAATGCCTCCGAAAGCAGATACCATGCATTTAACTTAGCTTCCGCTACACCAGCACTTTCTAATGTTTCAGTTCCTTCTATCCATAACTGTTCTAATGTTGCCATTATTTCTTCTCATCACTTTCAAAATATCGGTCTAATGCATCGAGCACTTCATCTTTTTCTTCCTCTAGAAAGCCCGGCATTATGTCTCCACAAGCATTAAAAAGCTGCTTTTCGTCTGATGGCATCGTTACTGCCATTTCCTTCTTGGCTTTTTCATCCTCGTCTTCTATCTCTTCATAAATCTCATCTATCTCATCTTCTGGAGCAGGATCATCTTCCCAAAAACCTCGTTTTTTGGGCTTGACCTCGTCGATTTCACCATGAAAACTCTCAACGAATTCTTTCCAATCAAAGACTTCCTCTACAGAACGAATTGCTACTTCAATCATAGCATCATCAGGTTCCTTTGTTGTCAGCCCCTGTACCCACATACCAGGACGACTGAGAATGTGCATAATTTTTGAATTACTTCTGCCTGCTAGACGAATGAATTCATAGGAAACACCTGCAATTACAGGAACTAAAAGCAGACGTAATACCATTTTCATAATTATATTTTCTACTTGAATACAGGTAAAAAATATGATACTGAAAAACAAAACATATACCATAAAACTTGTTCCACAACGTTTGTGTTCCTTGGACTGAATACGTACATTTTCTACTGTTAACTCATATCCATGTTCCACACAGTTAATGGTTTTGTGTTCTGCCCCATGATACATAAATACCCTCTTGATGTCATTCATCTGTGAAATCAAAAGCACGTAACCAATAAACAATGCAAGACGTAATACTCCTTCACAGATAGCCAAAAGAACAGCGGATTCTATATATCTTTCAAAGAAGTTCGCTCCCACAAATGGCACAAGGATAAACAATCCAATTGTCAAAAGAATTGAGAATAGCACTGTCAACACCATCATGACTGCATCTGCCTTATCCTTAAACAAACGGTTAAATGCTGTTTCAAACTTTGTCGGAGGAACATCGTCCTCTTCATAAAAACTGGATGAATACGTCAACGCTTTCATACCAACCGTTAAAGATTCCACAAATGTAACCATACCTCGCAGAATTGGGATGCCGAAAAATTTATGTTTCTGGGCCAAACCTATAAACGTATCCTTTTTAACTTCTATCTCCCCATTAGGCTTACGAACGGCTATTGCAATTTTGTCCTGATTCTTCATCATGACACCTTCCATAACCGCCTGTCCGCCGATGCCTGACATCTTCATCTATTAACTGCCTCCATATTTTCTATATTGCAGTATCTTTTAAATTAATAAGACTAATATTATTATTTTTATGCTTTTACATGAAAAAATAGGCTGAGATTAACCAACCTCAACCTACAA
>DBKX01000097.1:0-948 GCA_002297865.1 Lachnoclostridium sp. UBA739 | reverse complement strand
ACACCACGAGCTGACGCAGCTTTTTGTTGTCCTGTATAGAAAGGATGGCATTTGGAACAGATTTCAACGTGAATTTCTTCGTTTGTTGAACCAGTTACAAATTCGTTACCACAGTTACATGTTACTTTTGCCTGATAATAATTAGGATGTATTCCTTCTCTCATATTTTCACCTCTTCAAATTATTAATCGGTCCCAACCGATCTGTTGGTGTGTATCTAGTCGTACAATACACACATAGCTTGTTCATTATAACATAGTCATATTTTTTATGCAAGTACTTTTCTCTTCACTACTGGTGCCTTGCAGTATTACAATTATTTCTATATCAATTTGATCTTTTTAACCATTTCAATAAATTCCTTATTGTTCTTTGTCTTAACAAACATATCTATAATTTTTTCAACCGCTTCATCAGAACGCATACTATTTAATGCTTTTCTCATTAAGTAAGAAGCTTCTAACTCGCTTTGATTTAATAACAAATCATCACGTCTTGTACTAGACTTTGGCAGATCGATAGCAGGAAAGATTCTTCTTTCCGATAAGTTACGGTCAAGAACTAATTCCATATTACCTGTACCCTTAAATTCCTCGAATACTACATCATCCATACGGCTTCCTGTATCTACTAATGCAGTAGCAAGAATTGTAAGACTTCCGCCTTCACGCATATTTCTGGCAGCACCAAAGAATTTCTTTGGCATATATAATGCTGCTGGATCAAGACCACCAGATAGCGTACGTCCACTTGCTTGAACCGTTAAGTTATAGGCTCTTGCAAGACGTGTAATACTATCCAATAAAATCACTACATCTTTTTTGTGTTCCACTAAACGTCTAGCACGTTCAATTACCATTTCAGATACACGCTTATGATTTTCTGGTAACTCATCAAAGGTAGAGTAAATAACTTCTACATTTTTTCCTTCAATGGATTCTTTAATAT
>DBKX01000193.1:27595-38013 GCA_002297865.1 Lachnoclostridium sp. UBA739 | reverse complement strand
CTTGGTTAATACTCATAATGGATGTATACTTACGCACTTTTTCTACATACTGCATATATTCAAATAACTTCTTACATTTTTTCATAAGTTCTCTGTTTTTGCCCAAATTAATGTTCAGCATCGTTACCCGCAATTCTAATTCTCTGGATATGTAAAACAAATTTCGCATTGGTAGATTAGATTGCATTATAAAGGCTTAAAAGTGCCTCCTTATCGCTAAAAATCATGTGAAACAACATTTAGTTAAGATTTATTTCATATCTTGAGGTTTATTAAATTACTATACTTCGTGATGTATAAGGAAACTGCTATAATCCTTATGTTGCAAGGGTTATAGCAGTTATTTATGGCTTTTCAACTGTCAAAGCAATTATCCCTATTCTCTCTCCACCCCTTCATACATCCCCCTAATCTGCAAATCCAAGCTAGAATACCTCCTCAGATCACTTTCATTCGCAATCATCATTTCCACCGTATCCTTCTTCCCTACAATCGTTACGCACTTTTTCGCCCTAGTAACCGCAGTATACAAAAGATTCCGATTAAACAACATTCTCGGCCCTGTCAGCAGAGGCATCACAACAGCAGGATACTCACTACCCTGCGACTTATGGATGGTCACCGCATAAGCCAATTCTAATTCATCCAGCATAGAGAATCCATACTGCACCGTCTTTCCTTCTTCAAACTCAACTGTAAGAGTCTCAGCAAACGGATTAATCTCTCTTACAATTCCACAGTCCCCATTAAACACTCCAGTTCCACTGTTTAGCTGAAACCCTCTATCATTCTTAATCTCCCATTCTATCTGATAATTGTTTTTTATCTGCATGACCTTGTCCCCTTCTCGGAAAAGTCCTTGGGTTGTTTCTCTCTCTTTCTTGTCTTCACTCGGCGGATTCAGGTACTGCTGTAAAATCTGATTGAGCCTGTCTACTCCCAGCTCTCCTTTTCGCATCGGTGTCAGCACTTGAATATCATAAGGAGTAGCATCTACATATTTAGGAAGTTTCTGTGTAATAAGCTGTAACAGAACATTTATAATGACATTGGCATTGTCACGCTGTAATAGGAAGAAATCCCTGCTCTTGTTATCCATACTGATTGGCTGACCTGCATTAATCTTATGGGCATTGACGATAATATCACTTTCCGCTGCCTGTCTAAAGATTTTAGTAAGTTTTACGACTGGAAAAGCTCCTGAGTCAATAATGTCACGAAGTACATTTCCAGGGCCAACACTCGGAAGCTGATTCACGTCTCCTACCAGGACTAATCTTGTTCCTACTACAATCGCTTTTAACAAGGAACACATTAGACTGATATCTACCATGGACATTTCATCTATAATAATTACATCTGTTTCCAGTGGATTAGTTTCATTTCGTTCAAAATGGGTTCCCTTCTCGGAACCTTCCATTCCCCCTGAAATTTCTAACAGACGATGTATCGTCTGAGCCTCATAGCCTGTTGTTTCTGACATACGTTTTGCTGCTCGTCCTGTCGGTGCTGCTAAAAGAATATCCATACCTTCTGATTCGAAGAATCTGATGATGGCATTAATAGTAGTCGTCTTACCTGTACCAGGACCACCTGTTACTACAAGGACACCATTTCTGGCTGCCTCTATGACCGCTGTTTTCTGCATGTCATCTAACTGGATGTTGTGATACTTCTGAAAGCTTAAAAGTCTCTTTTCGATTTCCTCCCGTAAAATGGTATATGGGATGTTCAAGTCAAGAAGCATTCGCGCCACATTTAATTCTGTATAATAATACACAGAAGAGTAGATTCGTTCCTGCTCTTCATCTTGTTTGATTACGATTTTTTTCTCCATCACCATATCGATTAACTGATGTTCAATTTTCTCTTCTTCTACCCCTAACAGTTCTTTTGCCATGGAAAGCATTCTCTCTTTCGGAAGAAAGACGTGTCCGTTATTACCAGCCTGGGTTAATACGTGAAGGATACCTGCTTTTACACGATAATCTGAATCCGTCATAACACCTGCTTTTGTAGCAATATCATCTGCCAAACGGAAACCGATTCCTGATATGTCTTCTGCAAGTTTGTATGGATTCTGCTTGATAATTTCATATAGTGACTGTCCGTAAGTTTCTACAATTTTCACTGAAAATGCAAGACTAATGCCGTACTGCTGCAAGAAAATCATCGCATTACGCATTTCCTTTTTCTCTTCAAACTGTATTCCGATTTCCTGTGCCATTCGCATGCTGATTCCTTTTACTTCTGCAAGGCGTTCTGTCTCATTTTCAATAACATGAAATGTATCTTTGCCAAACTTTCGTACAATCCTGCCCGCTAATCCTGGGCCTAACCCTTTGATAGCACCTGAGCCAAGATAACGCTCTATGGAGAGGTCATCTTCTGGTTCTTTTATTACATAACTTTCCACTTTCAGCTGTTCTCCGTAAACCGCATGTGCAATCACTTCTCCACGTACTTCTATAAAATCTCCTTCATTAATATAGGAAAATGTTCCAACGCAAGTAATCTCATCACCCTCTGCTGATAACCCTAGAACTGTATATCCATTGTCTTTATTCCGGAATACAATCTTCTCTACATATCCTTGAAATATCTCTGCCACTATTTTCTCCTCAATTCCTCTTAAATTGTATCCAAAGTGCATCTGCACTTATGTATTGAAGGTCTTCTCTCATATAAAAAGCGCCCATAAAATGGACGCTTTCTAACATTTATAATTTGTTTCTCTTCATAGATTCATAAAGTGTTTTCGCAAGACCCAAGTCCTGGCTCTCTGTTACTTCTTTTGCAATTCCTTCTGTGTAAATATCACCTAAGTACTGCATGTAACTGTTATCATCATCTGAACTATGAACTGTTTTTTTCATTTCTTCGAAAACTTTTTGCACAAAATATGTTTCAAAGTTCTTACAGACATCCATTAATTCTTGGTCTGTAGCATCTTCCACATTGGTATTACTAAGTGTACCTTCTAAGTTTTCTGCTTTTCCATTGGTAATCGTCCCTGTAGATTGTAACACATTTAAGTAACTACTTCCATCTATAGATAATGACATTTTTACCTCCAATCTCAAGTAACAGTTAATCTAGAGTTTTTAGACTATTGTCTTAGATTATTTGCTTGTTTTAGCATCTCGTCAGAAGCTGTAATTGCCTTAGAACTCATCTCATAAGCTCTCTGAGCAACAATTAGGTTAACCATCTCATCAACTGCCTGTACATTAGATGCCTCTAAATACCCTTGATGAATCTTGCTTTTTGCGATTCCCACAGATGCTGCTTCTATGATTGGCACTCCAGATGCATCGGTTTCTTTTAAAAGACTGCCATAAATCTTTTCTAAACCTGCTGGATTGGAAAACTGTACAATACCAATCTGAACTCCTGTTGCAGTGACATTGTTATCTGCATCCGGATACATGATTCTGCCTGTTGCGTCAATTGTTATCTTAGAAGAAGACATTCCCTCTGGGAATACGATTGGCGATCCAGTCGAATCTAGTACCAGATTACCTTCAGAATCAGCTAATGTCAATCCGTCATTTCCTATCATAAATTTCATAGAACCATTTCTTGTATATCCAATACTGCCATCCTGTAATTGAACCATGAAGAAGCCTTCACCTTCAATTGCAAAGTCAGCAACATTACCTGTAGCTGTTAAACTTCCTTGCATGAACTGAGATGTGATTGCTGCTGTTCTAACACCTAAACCAACTTGTGCACTAACTGGTTTTGGATTGCCTTCTGCATCTGTTTGTTTCTGTTGTAAATTTTGATATAATAAGGTCTTAAACTCAGCCTGTTCCTTTTTATATCCAACTGTATTTATATTAGAAAGATTGTTCGAAATTGTATCAACATAGGTTTGCTGTGCCGCCATACCTGATGCTGCTGTCCATAAGGATCTTACCATGTATTATATTCCCCCTTACTTGACTCTGCCAATATCATTACATGCTTTCTGTAATGTAGAATCAAATGCCTGCATAACTTTTTGATTTGCTTCATAGGCTCTTGTTATCGTGATTAATTTTACCATCTCTGATACTGAATTTACGTTAGATTGTTCTGTATAGCCCTGTCGAATCAAGCCAGTAGCTTCTTTTGTCTGTGCTCCGTCTACTGCTCGATAAAGATTAGTCCCATGTTTGGCTAAATAGTCATAGTCTTCAAAATCGACTAGTTGAATTGTATCTATCAATTGACCATCGGCATAGATAGCACCGGCAGAATCAATTGAAATCTGACTTGCGTTGGTAGGTACTTGAACATAACCACCTGAACCAATTAATTTATTACCGTCAACATCCGTAATAAATCCCTCTGATGTCATTTTAAAACTTCCATCTCTCGTATACATCGTTTCGCTGTCACCATTTTTATTCACAACGTTAACAGCAAAAAAACCTTCTCCGTCAATTCCCAGGTCAAATGTATTGCCTGTCTCTCTCAATGAACCTTGTGAGTAATCCGTATAAACTTCTCCCACTTTTACTCCTAGTGACAAATCTCCAATTGCCCTATCTATGCCCATCTCCGATGAATCGTTAATCTTGATAGCTAATACGTTATCAAAACTTTGATTTGTTGCTCCTTCGGCTTTATAGCCTACTGTAGCCGCATTGGCTAAATTGTTTGACAATACGTCTAATCGTCTCTGCTCATTGTTCATCCCCGTATAAGCAGTAAATAATCCTCTAACCATCTTACAGCTCCTTTCAATGGTTACCAGGCCTGCGAAAATTCACAGACCCGGAAAGAATCAATTATTCTTTTTTTCCACTAAGGAATTCAACAAACTTACCAGTTCCTATTGCTACTGCTGTCATAGGATCTTCTGCTGTCATTGTTGTAATTCCTGTTTTATCTTCGATTAATGCTTCCAGTCCGTTTAGTAAGCTTCCTCCACCTGTTAATACAATACCTCTGTCTGCAATATCTGCCGCTAATTCTGGTGGAGTTTTCTCTAATACACTGTGAACAGCTTCTACGATCTGAGAAGTTGCTTCTTTTAAAGCTTCTTCTGTTTCTTCTGATGTAACAGTAATTGTTTTTGGAAGACCTGTAACTAAGTTTCTTCCTCTGACATCCATAGACTCAACTTGAGCTCTTGGGTAGGCTGTACCAATTTTAATCTTGATATCTTCTGCAGTTCTTTCACCAATTAAAAGATTATGATTTTTTCTCATATAACGTACAATTGCTTCGTCAAAATCATCACCTGCAATCTTAATGGATGTACTTACAACTGTTCCGCCTAGAGAAATGACAGCAATATCCGATGTACCACCACCGATATCTACGATCATGTTACCACATGGTCTTGTAATGTCAATGCCAGCTCCAATCGCTGCTGCAATTGGTTCTTCAATAATCTCAACGTGCTTTGCACCTGCCTGGTAAGTTGCATCTTGAACTGCCTTCTTCTCAACTTCAGTTACACCACTAGGTACACATACACTAATGTTAAGTTTTTTGAAACGTTGTTTTCCTACAGCCTTCTGTATAAAATATCGTAACATTTTCTCTGTAACATTATAGTCAGAAATAACTCCTTGTCTTAAAGGTCTAACTGCAACGATATTTCCTGGTGTTCTGCCAAGCATTAATCTTGCTTCTTCACCGATTGCTTTAATTTTATTAGTATCTCTATCAAAAGCTACTACTGATGGCTCTTTTAACACAACACCTTTTCCTTTTATATAAACAAGAACACTTGCGGTTCCTAAATCAATTCCAATATCAGAACTTAACATGATGATAATACTCCTTTCAAATACTGTCCAACTTCGGTAAACTTTCTATAAAACAAAGTGTGGAACTCACACTCTCTTTCTCTATCAACTTCATCAATCGTTATGACAAGTGATATGCCTTAACTTATATTAATTTTCACCAATCAAAACTGAATTAAACATCTCTCTTAAAAAATGCGTCCTTTTTTTTCCATTTTCAAAATATCCAAACGCAGTCATTATCATTATATACAATATCTTCGATTTTTCCAAGGCATTTTTAGAATTTTTTTTCACTAGTTTCATCAATAAAATACCATTATTTACATAATAATTCAATGGTAGTATAATACCACTGTAATACTTTATTACTTTATTACCATAAAGGAGGATTTCAAATGTTAACATTTCTTATTGGTCTTTGCATTCTATTCGTAGGTGCTTTTTTTTATGGCAAGTTCTGCGAGAAGTGCTTTGGACCAGATGACAGAAAAACACCCGCAATCGCCAAACAAGATGGAGTAGATTATGTTCCTATGCCAAAATGGAAAAACTGCTTAATTCAGCTTCTGAATATAGCCGGAACTGGTCCTATTCTTGGACCGATACAAGGTATCTTATTTGGACCAATTGCTTTTCTTCTTATCCCACTAGGCTGTGTCTTTGGAGGCGCGCTGCATGATTATTTTTCAGGAATGATTTCCATTCGTGAAGGTGGATTACAGATGCCTGGACTTGTTGAGAAGTATTTAGGCAAAAAGGCGTTTGCATTCTACAATGCATTTTTATGCTTACTATTATTATTGGTAGTTGCAGTCTTTGTTACTACTCCTGGTGACTTATTTGCAACCCAGATTTTAAATATAACAGATGTATCTATACATAACCCTGTAATCTGGATTATTTACGGAGTTATCTTTGCTTATTACATAGTCGCAACTTTATTTCCTATTGATAAGATTATCGGGAAAATCTATCCTGTCTTTGGAGGTATCCTGTTGATATCTGCTGTGGGTATCTTCTTTGGTATCTTCGGCAAAGGATATGAATTAACAAACGTTTCTTTATCTAACTGGAAAGGTATCTATCCTGATGGAACTCCTATTCTTCCTGTTTTCTTCGTTACTGTTGCATGTGGCATTGTGTCTGGATTCCACTCAACCCAGTCTACTTTGATTGGTCGTAGCGTATCAAATGAAAAAGAGGGACGTACGACGTTCTATAATATGATGATTTTAGAAGGCTTTATCGCAATGATCTGGGCCGCTGCTGCAATGGGCGCTATGAACTTATATGCAGATGCCAGAGGCATTACCCCTGTTGCTATGGTCGGTTTTGTTGCTAAAGATATGCTTGGTAAAATTGGCGGTATGATAGCCATTATCGGTGTTATTGTACTTCCTATTTCCACTGGTGATACTGCTCTTCGTTCCCTTCGATTAATCGTTGGTGACTTCCTGCGTTATGATCAGTCCAAAAAGCAAAATCGTCTTGTATTAAGCCTTACACTTAGTGCAATCGTAGTTGTAATATTATTATTCTCAAAATTAAATGCTTCTGGTTTCAACGTTCTATGGAGATACTTCTCATGGAGCAATCAGGCAATTTCTATTTTTGCATTTGCTATTATTACTGTTTACCTGTTTAGAGCTAAGAAACCATTTATTATTGCAATAATTCCAGGTGCTTTTTACGCCTTTATCATTGCAACTTATATTGTAAATGCGAAAATCGGTTTCGGCTTGCCTATAACTGCTTCTTACATTATTGGTGTTGCATTTGCTGCTGTTTACAGTGCCCTTGTTTTATTTACTGCAAGAAAAAAGCAAACGAATTAAATAATGCGAAAATGGTTATACTTTTAACGAGGTGATGATATGTCATATGTGGCACCAGCAATTCGTGATAAGTTTGAATCCTTATCCATTAATCTGAAGAATGCGATATTAGAAAGAGACGTTCAGCTCAATAACATTCATGACTTAATACATGTCCTGGAAGATATCGTTGCAGAGGCGGAAGCGGAAGAAGCAGAAGAAAAGGCCAAAGTACACGCGACAACTTAGCAAAACAATTCACGAAAGCAGCATCATCTAACGAAGTGACAGCAAGTCTGTGGATACTACTGCCAGCAATTAAAAGGAGCATGTACCTTGATTGGGTACTGCTCCTTTTAACTGATTTTAAAGTATAATTATAATGTGTATACCTTGTATTTGTGGGTATATGGTTTCTGCTCGCAAAATAATTCTGCCTCTTTATTTCTTCTTGGTTTCAGTGATTTATCATATTATACTTTTCCTTAGATGTAATTAAATGTCCATATCCAACTGTTGGATACCCCTTTGAGTCACCATAAAATTTTAAACAGAATCCTTCAAATCCCTGAATCAATTTTTCTCCTCTTATCGACAATTTTGTATCTACTACATTTTGCATATTTTGTTCCTCCTTAACCTTTTGAATGTATATACCTTGTAAAAAGGAACTTTGTACAAAGATGTAAACTAAAATGTATTTTTCTAAAAAATTCTATTCAAGAATCTTGTCTAGCTCAAATAAAGTTGCTTCCATAGATAAAAGCAACCTTTTATTATCAATACAGATAAAGCCAAAAGGTTCCGGGATCTCATTTGTATTACGTGCGACATTAATCACTTCAATCTCATCTCCATCTTTTAACCCTGGTATTAGCAATTTTTCAACTCTATACAGAGAATCTATATCATTAAAACTTTCACAGACATAATAGTACGGATCACTTAATCGTTTTTGGTAAGCTTTATATTTTCTTAATCCCATTGATGAAAAAGTTTCAGGCTGAATTATAAGCTCATCCCCAATGATATCTTGCCCCTTTGGATATTCTGATTCATCATTCCATGATTCATAAAAACCGAAAAGTCGTTTCACTTTCCACTTACCAAATAGGAATTTCTTGGTACTCTCACTCAAAGGAAACTCTCCTATTCTTGGTTCCGATTCATCATCTTTTTCTATTATGTTTTCCGTGTCCATTACATTTTCGATATCTCTTTGTTGATTTTCTGATACTGACAAGTTTTCACACCTCACTAACGAAAAACATAAAATAGCCGCAATCAAAAAAATAGAACCCTTATAAGTAACTTTCATCTTTATTTCCCCTTTCAAATATTGCAATATTAAGAATTTTTCCCTCAAGAACATTCATTTCTCATTATTACCCTTTCATAAACTCACTTTCTGGTCGTTTGCGATAATAAACCTTAGCCAAAACATACATTACAATTAATGCAATTGTAACTCCTAATCCACCTTCTGGTCCGAACTCTCCACCTGTGAAAACCGTTTCCTTTAATACTTTTGATTCTACTATACTATAATTGGTTGTTCCACTGACATGAAATCCATATACATTTCCCTGCACAAAGTTCCATGCAATATGAAAGCCGATTGGAAGCCAGATGTTACCCGAACGATAAAAACAATATCCCACAAACAAGCCGAATCCTACTAGATTGAGGAACGCCAGAACGCTAATGCCAGGATTGCCAAGGTGTAATGCACCAAACACAACTGCTGGTGCTCCAATGATTAACGCCTTGCTCTTGGTTTCTCTAAGTGCCAGCATTAAACCTCCACGACAAAAGGTCTCTTCTCCGAATCCAACCCATATGTAACCCAGAAAATACAAGAAAACAGCTTTCAAATATTGTCCAGTAACACCAATTATTTTAACACTTCCACTACCTAAAAGAAAAATCCAGGCAATTGTAATTCCAACCATCCCTAACAAGATTCCGGTGAAAAAGTCCTTCCAGTCGCTTTTCAGTGACGTATACCCTAAATCTGACCATTTCATTTTCCAAATGAATAAAGTCAGAATACTTGGTGCCAGAATAAACGGAATGTTCTGTACGACGGAACCCGCAAGTACTGCTACCGACCTTAATACCACACCACTTGTCTGTTTTTGTTGAGCAGCAATCAGTAAAAAGTCATTCTTGGATATAACTGCAATTATGGTAAAGCCTACAAACATTACTAACATAAGCCCTAATGTCATAATCAGACACAAACAAGCCTTTAATAATCCACTTAATTTTCCCTGTTTCATATATTTTCCTCCTGGTTTTTCTATTCCAATACTAAGCCTATCACAAAAAGAAACAGAATAAAAGAAGTGCTATGACGAATTTCTACGATTCGTTATAGCACCTCATTTTGCACATTTATTAATTTATTTATTCGAATCACAAGCACATACTTTATCAAAAGCTGGATTAAAGTAATAGAAGTTATTGTAATCAAGTTTTTCCTGAACCAATCTTAAAGATTCACCAAATCTCTGGAAATGAACGATTTCCCTTTCACGAAGGAATTTGATAGGGTCACATACTTCTGGATCCTTGATGAGACGTAAAATGTTATCATATGTGGAACGAGCTTTCTGTTCGGCTGCTAAGTCTTCAAATAAATCTGTAACAGGGTCACCTTTGCTCTGGAATTCACATGCGTTGAAAGGAATGCCGCCTGCAGCCTGTGGCCATAAACCTAATGTATGGTCTACATAATATTTATCAAATCCAGATTTTTTAATTTCTTCTGGTGACAAGTCTTTTGTCAACTGATAAATAATTGCGCTGACGATTTCCATATGCGCAAGTTCTTCTGTTCCAATATCCGTTA
>DBKX01000193.1:26325-27577 GCA_002297865.1 Lachnoclostridium sp. UBA739 | reverse complement strand
GGTATGGCATAGCGTAACGTTGTGATAGATAACGCATAGACGCTGCTAATTCGCCGTCAGGTCCACCAAACTGACTAATGATAACCTGTGCCATCTGTGGATTACATTTTGTTATTTTTACTGGATACTGCAGCTTCTTTTCATAATTCCACATATACTAACATTCTCCTTCCCAAGGCCAAGGATCTCTGACCCAATTCCAATAATCACAACCAACTACATTTTCGTTAGTAATAGGACCAAAATACCTGGTGTACTCGTCAATTGCTTCCTGCCGAAGTTCTTTATACTCGTTATAATACTCTAAACCTTTTTCGTCACATGGATGAGTATCCAGATAAAGCACAATATCATCTACTGCAAAATCTAACTGATAGATAAACTCTAATAACTGCTTGCGACATCCTTCATTCATAGTTAACAACCGCTCCTTTCTCCATAGCAGTAAGTACATACAAAAGGTTTTACCAGCTCTGGGAAAATAGTTCCGTCATAAAGTCCCTGACATGCATTGGATACATTGCAATCCCATTTCTGATAAGGAACATAGCCCATACCAATTGGAAGATCATCAACATCTTCACCAAATGTTAATTCACAGCCTTTATTGCATTTTTTATATTTACGTGGCATTACGTAACTGTCATCACAATTTCTTGAGCAGCTGCTCTCATATTTTTTTGCCCAGTTCATGTTATAGGTGTTTCCGCAGGTATTGTTGCTAGTATTGCAATTGCTTCTTCCACATGTATTGTTGCAGCTATTTCCACAACTTCCATCACACATAGCAGGAGCTTTCGTGCAAATATTTTCATCACCTAACACATTGCAAGTGCAATCTGTCTTTTTATCACAACAGTTGTTATTTCCATTACAAGAATTGCAAGCTGGCTTCATAGCCATACATCTTGGCATTCTAGGCATTGGTTTAGAAGCCATATTCTTGCAAGTTCCACAAGACTTATTATTCATATGGCAAATACTCCTTTCTCAATCTGACCTATGAATCATGGTCAATATTAATCTATGTATGCATAAAAAAAACGTGCAAAAATCTGTAAGGATTTTTGCACGCTCTGTTCTATAATTAGTTTATTTGAATATACTTAGAGTTTAGCTAAAATTTCTTCTCTAACTTTGCTTACATCTGTACTACGAATTGCTTTTCTAAGTCCAAGAATTAAACTTGGGGATACTGATAATTCATCAAGGCCCATCGCTAAAAATGTCTCTGTTAATTCTAAATCAGCAC
>DBKX01000193.1:19411-26317 GCA_002297865.1 Lachnoclostridium sp. UBA739 | reverse complement strand
CCACAGATACCTGCCCAGATACCATTTGCATGAGCATTATCAACAACAGTCTTAATCATTCTTAGTACTGCTAGATGATGTGGATCATAGATCGGATCTAGTTTAGGGTTCTGTCTGTCAATTGCTAGTGTATACTGTGTTAAGTCATTTGTTCCAATACTAAAGAAATCTACTTCTTTTGCAAGTTTATCACTAATCATAACGGAAGCTGGTGTCTCAATCATAATACCAAGTTCTACATCATCCGAATAAGCAATTCCCTGCTCTCTTAGTTCTGCTTTTACTTCTTCTACGATAGCTTTAATCTGCTTTACTTCGTTTACTGAAATAATCATTGGGAACATGATAGATAATTTACCGAATGCAGACGCACGGAAAAGTGCACGTAACTGTGTACGGAAAATTTCTTTGCGATCTAAGCAGATACGGATTGCACGATAACCTAGGGCTGGATTTTCCTCTTTATCCATATTGAAGTAATCTACCTGTTTGTCAGCACCGATATCAAGGGTTCGAATGATAACTTTTTTACCATGCATTGTTTCTACCACTTGACGGTATTTTGTGAACTGTTCTTCTTCTGTTGGGTAATCGTTTGATTCCAAGTATAAGAATTCACTACGGAATAAGCCGATTCCACCTGCGTCGTTTTGAAGTACGCTTGCGACATCTTCTACATTTCCAATGTTAGCATACAGATTTATTGTCTGTCCGTCTAAAGTAACGTTTTCTTGACCTTTCATCTGCTGTAAAAGTGCTTTTTTCTCAAGTTCTTCCTGACGTCTTTCTTCCTTCTTCTGCTCTGTTTGGGCATCAGGTTCGATAATGAATTCTCCGATGAAACCATCTACAACTGCTTTCACACCATTGTATTTTGTATCAACATCCACATCAACACCAATAAGTGCAGGGATATTCATTGTTCTTGCCAAAATTGCTGTATGAGAATTGCTTGAACCCTGTCTTGTAACGAAAGCAATTACTTTATCTTTATCAAGCTGTACTGTTTCACTTGGTGCTAAATCATCTGCTAAAATAATAACTGGCTCTGAAAAGTCGTTACCAGCACCATTATTACCTGAAAGTACAGTTACAAGACGTTCGGAAATATCTTTTACATCTGCTGCACGTTCTTTCATGTACTCATCATCCATAGATGAAAAGATTTGAGCAAAATTGTCAGCTGTAACACCAACTGCGTATTCACTATTTACTTTCTGAGTTGAAATCATGTTTGTGATTGACTCATTGTAGTCTAAATCTTCTAACATCATCTGATGCACTTCAAAAATCATTGCATTTGCTTCACCCACTTCAGCAAGAGCTTTTTCGTACAAACCTTTTAACTGGCTCATTGCTTCTTCTTTTGCTTTTTCAAAACGCTTGATTTCGTCTTCTACATTTTCAACATGGTATCTCTCAATTTGCTGTTGTTGTTTATTATATACGGAAATTTTTCCAATGGCTACTCCACCAAAGACACTTTTTCCATTACATATTTTCATTTTAACCTCCAAAAGCGACAACTTTCGCTTTGAAAATTGCCGCTACAAGTCTAATATTACATATTTTCTTTGAAGAATTTTTCTAAAGCTGCTGCTGCAGTTTCTTCATCTTCACCTTCAACTTTAAGAGTAATTTCATTTCCTGCTTTTACTCCTAAGCTCATGATACCAAAGATTCTTTTTGCATCAACAAATTTTCCATCTTTTCCGATTTGGATGCTGCTGGAGAACTCTCCTGCTGTCTTTACTAACGCACCTGCTGGTCTAGCGTGCATTCCGTCTGGATCTGTGATAGTGTAAGTAAATTCTTTCATGTATATGCCTCCTTTAAGTATCCTTAAACGATTTTTTGAGTCATTCTTTGTATACTAATTTTAGAATTCCCAAATACTTTAAATTTATTACCTGCAAGTAACATTGGTGATATTTAACTGTTTTACTCTTATAACATATTTTTGCCACGTTGACAAGTGGTTATATTTAACATAGAATTTTATTGTAAAATTTGAAACAAAAATGTTTTCACAAACGAAAGGAAACTGAAATGAAAAAGAGCATAAAAAAGTACGATTTGCTTGCTTTAGGTGAATTACTTCTAAAGCTTGCAGCTCCTGAAAATGAAAGACTTGTTCGTGGTAATATTTTTCAAAAACAAATTGGCGGAGCTGAGTTTAATGTAATCGCTGGTGCTTCGATTCTTGGTTTAACCACAGGTGCAATTTCCAAATTACCAGATAACGCTATTGGCACATTTGTTCGAAATACATCTTCTCTATTAGGCGTAAGTGATGAATATCTTGTAATGGATACCTCTTCTGATGCGCGTCTTGGTATTTATTATTACGAAAATGGTGCTTATCCAAGAAAAGCAAATGTGGTTTATGACCGAAAAAATTCTACTATCAGCTCCATTTCGCTAGATGACTTTCCTATCGAAATGTACGAAAATGCAAGATGCTTTCATACAAGTGGTATTACACTTGCATTAAATGCTAAGACACGCAAAACTACGATCGAAATGATAAAACGTTTTAAAGAACAAGGTACTTTAATTTCTTTTGATGTTAACTTTAGAGGTAATCTTTGGACTGGTGATGAAGCAAGAACCTGTATCGAAGAAATTCTTCCTTATGTGGACATTTTCTTTTGTTCTGAAGATACTGCGAGACTTACATTTTTAAAGACTGGAAGTGTAAAGGACATATTAAAAAGTTTTACCAGGGAGTATCCAATTTCTTGTGTTGCTGCAACCCAGCGTATTGTACATAGCCCGAAATGCCATACCTTTGGTTCCATTGTATATAACGCCAAAACAGACACATACTATCAAGAAGAACCTTACCGTAATATTGATGTAATTGATCGTATCGGTAGTGGTGACGCTTATATCTCAGGTGCATTATATGGTCTGTTATCTTCTGATATGGACTGCCAAAAAGCAGTGGAATATGGCAATGCTTGTGCATCTGTTAAAAATACAATACCTGGTGACCTATTATGTACAAGTTTGAAGGAAATCACTCAAATTATAAAGGAACATAAAAGCACAGGTTATCAGAGTGAAATGAATCGCTAAAGGAGAAGATTTATGGGCAGGTTAAGTCAGGACTTTTTTATGGATGATGCCGTTGAGGTTGCAAAAAAATTGCTTGGTAAAATACTGGTACACGAAACTAAAGAAGGAATCACCAAGTGTCGCATTGTAGAAACTGAAGCTTATATGGGCGTATTAGATAAAGGCTCTCATGCTTATAGCGGCAAGGTTACTAAAAGAACCGCCACGCTGTATGAACAAGGTGGTGTTGCTTATGTATATTTGATTTATGGAATGTATCATTGTATGAATGTGGTTGTTAATGTAAAAGGCCTTGCACAAGGTGTGTTAATTCGAGCATTAGAACCTCTGGAAGGTATCGAGCTCATGAAGAAACGAAGGAAATTGGATAAAGTGAAAAACTTATGCAATGGACCAGGAAAGCTTTGCATTGCAATGGATATTACGAAGAAAGAAAATGGAGTTAACTTAATGACTTCTTCACTTTTTATTGAAGACGCCAAGAAGAAAGAACCTTTTGAGATTGTTTCTGCGAAAAGAATTAATATTGACTATGCGGAAGAAGCCAAAGACTTTTTATGGCGATTTTATATAAAAGATACTCCTTATGTATCCGTTAAATCAAAAGAATAAAAAGAACAAAGTGTGAGTTCCGCACACCCTTGCGTTTTCAGGCTACTTTAAGGAACTCTCGCTTTGCCGCGCCGAGCGGGTGTCACTGTACTTTAGCGACTATTTTCCTTACCCGCCCGTGTGCATTTGCCCCTGTTTTTTAGGGGCTTTTTTAATTACAGGAAGGACTCGCAAAGAACTTTCCTATAATTTAACGCCCTTATTTTACTTATTTTTTATAATCTGTCTTACTAATTGGGTAAGCCTTCTTGAATGCTTTTGTCTTGTATTCGGCACTTAGATTATGGGCTTGTGTCATAGAATCAGAACCCTTTAAGAAGTAATCATAACGAAGAATCGGTTTATCCGATACCGGATCATCCCATGTTGCGTCTAAGTGATACCATTTACCAGCTAGCTTCACAATATTCCATGCATGGGAAGACGATGTAACAATCCTGCAAGGAATGTCAGCTTCCGTTGCCATCTTGTAAAATAATAATGCATACCCCTGACAGACTGCTGATTTATTAACCATTGCATTATACGCTGTATACTTGCTGTAACTCTGGTCATATGAAACACGATTCACAATATAATCATGAATTTTTTTTATCTTAGCATAATCGCTTCTATCCTCCAAATCCAAGGACTTGAGTACACTTTGAACTCTTTTATTTACCTTCTCTGTCTGGGCTTTTGTTTCTCGATACGTTACTTTGAATGTTAACTTAGAAGTTTTTCCATTGCTTGAAATATTTAAGGAGTATTGCTTTACATTTTCTCTTAAATAATCAAAATCATCTGATGTTGATTTATCATCAATTGCGTAAACTTTTTTTAATAAACTATCCAGATTTTTTACACCTAAGTCGTTCCAATCCCCTTTATATTTCATGGTAAAGGTTTTCTCTTTTGCTAGTAGATTCTTATAAATACTTCTGACAAACTCTTTTTGGGAACGAACTTGCTTAACTGAGCCTGTGCTAGATGCATTAATAATTATACGATTCGGTAAAAGCAGTGCAACCATCATAAACATTGCTATTGTTAGTTGTATAAATTTTCTTTTATTATTCATACTTTCCCCTTCCCTTCAATTATTAAATATATCGTTTCCTCCCAATGTCCAATTTCCATTTGTTCCAACAGAACATCTCAGACATATAGATACGTTTTGCGTAAAAGATATTGGGTTTTGACATTTACATTATACACTTTTATTATCTCATAATTGATAGAATAATACAACTAAGTATACAATATTTACAGAAGTGAGAAATTTAAATTCTTAAACACTTGTTAAAAAGAAAAATTGCTGTACCCCTTTAATTCAGTGGATACAGCATTTCTTCTATCAACTGTAAAATATTAAAACATTGTGTCTTAAGACTTACACATCTTCCATTCCTGTCACTTCATATCCGGCATCTTCAACTGCATTTTTTAAATTATCGCCTTTGACAAAATCCTCACATGTAACCATAGCACATTTTCCATCTAGTTTTACTTCCACGCCGCTTACACCACTTACATTCTGCAAAGCATTCTGTACGCTTTTTTCACAATGTCCACAGCTCATGCCATTAATCATAATCTTCTTTTTCATTTTCTTACCTCGATTCTATTATTTTATATCTGGCTTGAATCCCTTTAAACGTAGTGCATTGCCTACGACAGACACCGAACTCAAGCTCATGGCAGCTCCTGCAATCATAGGATTCAGCAAGGGGCCACCAAATATATATAACAAGCCCATAGCAACTGGAATTCCTATAGAGTTGTATATAAACGCCCAAAATAAATTTTCCTTTATATTCACAATGGTCTTCTTACTTAATTGAATTGCGGTTGCAACGTCCATTAAATCACTTTTCATGAGTACAATATCTGCCGATTCCATAGCTACATCGGTTCCAGAACCAATCGCAATTCCTACGTCCGCCATTGCAAGTGCAGGTGCATCATTGATTCCATCTCCTACCATTGCAACCTTCTTGCCCTGATCCATAAAACTTTTCACTTCGTTTGCTTTTCCCTCTGGCAGTACATCAGAACGAACCGTATTGATTCCAACCTGCCTTGCAATTGCCTGTGCTGTTCGTTCATTGTCACCAGTCAGCATGACGACTTCAAGTCCCATCTTGGCAAGCTGTTCTATGGCCTGTTTGCTACTTTCTTTTACAGTATCCGCTACGCAAATAATACCTGCAATCTGTCCGCCTATTACAATAAACATTGGCGTTTTTCCTTCTTGTGCGTATCCTCTGGATATCTCCATAGATTCTTTTTCTATCATGCCACGCTCTCTTACTAACTTTTCATTGCCAAGGAGAATCTCTTCTCCCTCTATTTTCGCTTCAATACCATAACCAGGCAGTGCCATGAAATGTTCAATCTCTAGTAACTCTATCTGCTGTTCACGGGCCGCTTTTACAATTGCTTCACCTAACGGATGCTCAGAACCTTTTTCTGCTGATGCTGCCATTTGCAATAATTTATCTTTTGATATATGCCCTAGAACATGAATGTCTGTTATCACAGGCTTTCCAACTGTTATAGTTCCTGTCTTATCTAAAATAACAGTTTGCAGAGCATGGGCAGTCTCTAGTGCAACTCCACTCTTAATCAATACTCCATACTCAGCACCTTTTCCCGTTCCTACCATAATTGCTGTTGGCGTTGCAAGTCCGAGAGCACATGGACAAGCTATGACAAGAACGGATACAAAAATAGTAATAGAAAAACCTATGCCTTTTCCACTCATGTACCAGGCAATTGAGGCAATCAGTGCTAACACGATTACAACTGGAACGAAATAACCAGCAATTAAATCTGCCATTTTTGCAATAGGTGCTTTGGTTCCCTGGGCTTCTTCTACGAGATGGATAATCTGTGACAACACTGTATCTTTCCCAATTTTAGTTGCCTGATACTTAATTGTTCCATTTTTGTTTATACTAGCACCTATTACATTGTCACCAGCCCTTTTTTCGATAGGAATACTCTCGCCTGTTAGCATAGATTCATCTACCGATGTGTGTCCATCAATTACAACTCCATCAACTGGTATTTTTTCTCCCGGCTTTACAATTAAAATATCTCCAACCACAACATTTTCAATTTCAATTACCTCTTCTGCTCCATCACGAACAACTAACGCAGTCTTAGGTGATAGGCCCATGAGTTTTTTGATTGCTTCAGAAGTTTTACCTCGAGATACGGTCTCTAAAT
>DBKX01000193.1:0-19394 GCA_002297865.1 Lachnoclostridium sp. UBA739 | reverse complement strand
ATGTGATTAACGTTATAATAACCGCCGCTGATTCAAAATAAAGTGAATGCACATAACTATGATCTCCTTGAATAATGCGATAAGCTCCATACAGACCATATAAGAATGCTGCCGATGTTCCAATGGCAATTAGAGAATCCATATTGGGATTTCCTTTAAATAGCGAAGAATAGCCAATTGTATAGAACTTATATCCCATAATGACTACAGGCAGTGACAATACTATCTGAGCCACTGCAAATGCCACAGGGCTTGTATCAGGTGCAAGTACAGAAGGCAGAGGTAATCCAATCATATGTCCCATGGATATATATAAAAGGGGGATGGTAAAGATAAGGGAAAAAATCAGTCTTCTTTTCATGGATTTCATTTCAACCTGCTTCTTTCCTTCTGTATCCACATCTTCCACAATAATTTTGTATCCCGCCTTTTCCACTGCTGCATTAATCTGTTCAAAGGTTATTTTTGATTCATCATATTGAATTGTTAGGCTTTCTGTTGCGAAATTTACGCTAGATAACTCAACTCCATCAAGCCTGCTTGTTACTCTTTCAATGGTTTTGGCGCAGGCTGCACAGCTCATACCGTCTATCTTAAAAGTTTCCTTACTCATGTTACCTCCATCTGCTAAAATGTACTCCTTTTATTATGTACCCAAAGTAAGGAAACTATGTAAAAGCCCTTGGAAATGTACGCTCATACTTTTCCAAGGGCTTTTTTTAACGATATTCACTCATTGTTCCAAAATCATATAACTTGTTATATTCTGGTTCAGAAGATCGAAACCAGATTAAAATAGGCAATTCATCTAGATCCGGCTTCGTCTGAAACAATCTCCGATCCCCATAACGAATTGCTTGTAATGCAATGGGCATCTCTCTTTTAAATATCTCGCTTCGCATTTTGGCATTGCCTGTAATCTCATCTCCCACAATCAGAACTTCCCCTAACAGCATCATTCCTGTCTCGGTACTTTCATATGCAAGTAATACTTCATCTCTTGTTGGACCAATTTTATCATCTGCATAATGTCTTCCTATGGTCACAAATAACTCTGCTGTTTCATCCGAATGGGTAACCGTATACTTTCTTCCCAAGATAGGACTTATTGGAGATACTCTGTCTCTTAGCTCAGTATACACTTTAGACGGATCAATCTTTTTCATAATTACCTTCTAAAAAGCTCTTTGATTTATTATATAAATGAATTATTCTAAAGTTACTGTTCTCTACATTTTCTTTATAATCTGCTCAAGCTGTTCTGCTAATACCTTCGCACTTTCATAATCACGTTTTTTTAACGCAAGCTCAATTTTCATCTCTGTATTCTTTTTCTTCTGTTCGATTTCTAGATAATCTTTATCAAAATGATTCGCATAAATCATCTTTCTGAATTTACGAATGCTCATTCTACGAATTGTCTTATCTTCAATTAATAAGACGTAATCCATACAGTTTGCAATCGCATAAAAATCATGAGATACCATTAAAATTGCGCCATCGTACTCATCCATAGCCTTTTCTAACGCAACCTGTGAATAGGTATCAAGATGACTCGTTGGCTCATCTAGAATTAAAAGCTGTGCAGTTCCTGCGCTGATTTTCGCTAACTGTAATAAATTCTTTTCTCCACCTGATAACGCATGGATTCTTTGATACAGCTCGTCTTCCTCAAAACCAAACTTCTCTAAATGTTCCTGAACAGATTGATTGGTAGGGAAACCCATCTCGAGGAATTCATCTAAAACGGTATTAGATTCGTTTAACATTTCCCCTTGAAGCTGTGACACAAAGCCAACTGTTGTATTATCTCTTATCTGAATCGAATCATTCTCATGCTTATAAATGTCACGAAGTAAGGTTGTCTTACCTGTTCCATTCGGTCCAATCAAAGCTACCTTGTCTTTTGCACCAATTTCAAAGCTTACATTCTCTAATAAGATTTCATCAAAGGAAACGCTGTAATCTTTTACTTCCAGCACATTGCCATCTTCCACTTCTTCCCCTGCCCCAAAATGAATGTCTGGCTGCTTAATCTCTACAAATGGTTCTTTAATTCGTTTCGCTTTTAATCTCTCTAAGAAGGAAACTCTTGCGTGAAGCGCACGCCCACGAGTTGCCGATGTGAAAATGGTTGCTTCTTTTCTTAACTGCTCCACGAGCTTTTCATTTCGTTCAATTTCTTCTGTATCGGCTGCTGCTAACTCCTGTTTTTCAATCTTCATCTGCAACAATGAAAAATTATAATCTATATAACGGCCATCAAACTCCTGCATTTCCTTATTCTCTAAATGAATAATCTTATTAAAACAGTGGTCTAGTAAAAATCTATTATGAGTGATAACCAATAAAGTACCTTTATGTGCGTTAATCAAATTCATTAACGCATTCAGGTTCTCAAAATCAAGGAATACGTCTGGCTCGTCCATAATTAACAGGTTCGGAGCTGTCAACATTTCCTTAATTACCTGAATCAGTTTGAACTCACCACCACTAAGCTGTGATACTAGCATGTCTTTCTGTTTGCTTAACTCTGCCAGGTTTAACTTCTTAGTAATGTTATTTTCATAATTATCTCCATCAATGGCATTGAAGGAATCTAATACAACCTGGTAACGTTCCATAAGTTCATCAAACTCAGTTGCCGTCTCCATCTCCTTACAGATTGCATTGATTTCATCCTGTAACTTCACAAACTGCTCGCTTAAATAGTCAAACACTGTAACGTCTTGTGTTTTATCAACCTTAGCAAACTGACTTACATAACCGATACGACAGTTCTCACTTATCTCAAGCTTTCCATCGTAAAGGTATTCTTCTGGTTCCATTATAATATTTACTAACGTACTCTTTCCTGTCCCGCTCGTTCCAATAAAAGCACAATGCTGGCCATCTTCTATGGTAAAGGAAATCTTATTATATAAATCTTTCTCTGGAAATGAGTAAGATAGGTTTTCTGCTCTTATCATATATTCTGCCTTTCATATATGCCTACCTAATTGCAGGCATTGTTTACATTCTAATCGCTTTTTTGCTATGGTTACTTTAACATGTTTTAACTTTTATTTCAATGTGAAGTTCTAGTATCTATTATTGTACACAGTGGATCTAAAAATATAATTGCTTTTTTCTAGAATTCGGCTAAAATCAACATTTGGAAATCCTCAGAACTTGTATCTGTATTCTTATTTCCATATTGATACGGTGGAGTTTGTACACATTATGTTGCCAAGCTTTTTGACGGCTACAGTTCTGATTGTTATCTTATTATTTGTTTTGCAATCCATAACTTAAAAAACGCGTAACAGCCCCAAAAACTGTTACGCTATAAAAACTTAACGGCCATACTTTCCAGATGACGGTTTACGAGAATAAGATTTATTTCCATTTCCTTTGTAAGAAGAACCTTGGCTTCTCTTACCCTTATTGCCATCACTCTTAGAATTACTCCATTTAAACTCTCTCTTATCAGAAGACTTACTGCCCCACTTAGAATAGGACTGCTTATCCTCTCCATTCTTTGCTCTCTCGGCTTTTTCTCTATGATATTGATAATTACTCTTTTTCTTTCTAGGCCTTCCGTCCAATGATACATCTTTTACCTTTGAGATATCAAATAGCTCGTCCTTTTTCTTTTCGCCTCGTTTTACTGGTTTCGCCTTCTTTGTAAATACCTTCATAGACCATTCTGAAGTTAACAATGGCAATGTTTTACCGATATGCTCTTCAATTCTCTTCATATCTTCCATTTCATCAATACAACAGAAGTTAAGTGCAATACCTTCCGCCCCAGCTCTTCCAGTACGTCCGATACGATGAATATAGGATTCTGAATTGTCTGGAATCTCATAGTTAATAACATGAGATAAATCCTTCACATCAATTCCTCTCGCCGCAACTTCTGTTGCAACCAGAATTTGAACTTTCTTATTCTTAAACTGTAAAAGTGCGTCTTGGCGTGAATTCTGATTCTTCTCACTATGGATAGCACGTGTTCTTATATATTTCTTAGTCAAATGCTTAGAAACAACTTCTGCGCTATGTCTGGTATTAGTAAACACGATTGCTTGTTTCACTTCTCCTGACTTGATTAAGGAAGTCAATAAATCTAACTTATTACAAGCGTCAATATGATATACATACTGTTCTACGGTATCCGCTGTATTGTTCACATCATCCTGCATAATAGTTTCTGGGTCTTTTAAAATAGTATCTGCAAGTCGCTCGATAGGTTTTGGCATAGTTGCACTAAACATAACTGTCTGACGGTTTACAGGAATTTTTTTTATAATACTGCGGATTTCCTTGATAAATCCCATATCTAGCATACGATCCGCTTCATCTAATACTACTGTTTCAATGCGTCCCAGTCTAACATTTCCTTGATTGATTAAGTCTAGCAGGCGACCTGGAGTTGCAACCAGGATATCAACTCCTTCTTCTAACGCTGCAAACTGCTCTTCGTAATCCACACCACCGTAGATAGCTGCTGATGTAAGAGACAGGTTCTTACCGTAAAGGTTCATATTATCACATATCTGAAGAGCAAGTTCTCTTGTTGGAGTTAAAATAAGTGCTCTGATATCTTCGCTGTCTTCTTTTGAAAGTCTCTGTAAAATTGGCAATGAAAATGCCGCTGTCTTACCGCTTCCTGTTTGAGCACAGCCTAATACATCGCGACCATCTAACATAACTGGAATAGTCTTTTCCTGAATAGGTGTCGGCTCTTCGTATTTCATCTTTTCTAAAGCAGTTACAATTGGTTCTATTAAATTCAGTTCATTAAATTTCATATTACATCCATTCTAAATTCAAGTCTTAGCTTCTTGAATTTCTTTTTTTCATGGGTATCAGTATAGCATAAAATAAAACATTTTGCCTAGTTTTTTATATTTTCCTCTATTTCTTTCAATATTCCTTGGAATACTCTACCATAATCTTTATTCGCCTTGTAATAAGCATCAATAACACATCTTACTTTCCCATTAGGAATCATTTCGACCTATTTTTTTCACATACGTCACATAACACACATCCTTTCATATATTTTTACTATAATAAAATATTATATTGAAATATTTTGTAGAAAGGACCGATTCTATGTATGTTCAAAATAATTGCAATCCCTGTTCCTGTTTTTCTTCCAAAGCAAGTTGTACTGAATTTGACCTTACTATCCAACCATGCGAATCCATAATACAGCGAAATGTTGATATAAATTTTGGAAAGGGCAAAGCCCAAACAAACAACTGCTTTTTTAGATTTCCTTGTTTACGGCTTCATTTTCCCTGCATTCGACTCCATTTTCCTTGCCTCCGATTAACTCCACCTTGTTTTTGCTGTAGAAACTGTCATCAAAATAAGAGGAGGTGAGGTTATGAATATCCAAGAATGTCAGTTAAAATTCAATGCATGCGAACCATTTGTTTCACACACAACAGATATTTGTAAAACGGACGAAGGTTCTGTTTTGCTCATAAACACTCGTTTTCAGCATTTGTGCCCAAATCATATGCTATTAATTGGTGTGCTTTTATATTCTGACAATTGCTTATTTACTTCCTGTGTAAGAAAGGTATGTACCAACCAGCTAATTTATGATAATCCTGCTTCCACGGAAACATTTGAATTTTTGATACCACCGATTTATTCTCCAAAAACACTACACATTAAGATTTTATCCGAGTATATATGCTAATTTTTGTAACATTTCATCAATATTCGAATAGATTATTACTGTAAATAAAATCTCCAAAGGAGAAATGTATTATGGGAATTAATCTTGCTAAAAAAGAAATAAGTCGTTCTTCAATGAAATGTTATGAAAGTGCAAGCGTGCTGTTAACTTTAGCCGCTTCCTCTGATATTACTGCAAATCCAGTAGATATTATGCTGGTACTTGATCGTTCCGGAAGTATGGATGGTAAGCCATTTACCGATTTAAAAGCCGCTGCAAATGAATTTGTAAATGTAATTGCAAATGCGACCAACAATATCGTACCTCCTCCAGATGCAGACACAATTGCCGGTGGCTCACATATTGGTGTAGTATCCTTTGGAACAACTGCAACTTTGGATTTAGATCTATCTACAGATGTTTCTTCGATTCAAGATACAATAAACGGTCTTGTAGTAGATGATTTAACCAATCATCGAGATGCATTTGAGACAGCTACCCAAGTTCTGCAAGGCTCAGCCAATAAAAAATATATCATTCTAATCACGGATGGTAATAGCACCGCTGGTGCATATGGCTCATTAGATAATGTGCAAGCAGCAAACGCTGCTGCATCTGCTGCTCGTGCTGCTGGCATTACAATTTTCTGTATCGGACTTGGCAATGGAATTTCTAAACAAAACCTGATTACCTGGGCTGACAGTGCTGCTCGTGTACTCATTTCACCAACTTCTGATGAACTAGATGAAGCTTTCGAAGCTTTAGCTGCAAATATCATTAATCCTGCACCTGAAAATATCGTAGTAGTAGATACGCTAAATGATGAATTCGAAATCGAGGGTCCTATTATTCCTAACAATCCTTCCGACACCGTTGCTGGTTTCACAATTGGAGCTGATAAAAAATCTATTACCTGGACACTAGATAAACTAGGAGTCTCTGAAGCACAAACTGCAACTCTCTTATTTAATATTAAATATGTAGGTACACAAGATGGTTCTTTCACTGTAAATAAGAGTATCACTTATACGGATAAAGTAATCACAACTCCAGGTACTGTCAAATTTATAACCATAAATCCTTCTATTACGATGGATTGTGATAAGCTCGTACAGCCAGCATGTAATCTTCCTTGTTATAACTCGACAATACCATGTTGCGGCGGTTTGGTAGACCTGACTTTACCAAGTGATACGGATTCTTATACTGTAAAATGTGCAGGTACGTTCCTAAATCTCTATATCCGATTCAAAAATATCTGTCCAAATCGCCAGATGGCAATCGGTGTCATCGTGTGCGAAGAAATAAACGGCATCAAACAGCCAGTTGCTTATAGAATTACTTCCATAATAACACCAGCCTATGTGCCAGATCCTACAGGCCAAACAACTCCGCCATCATGTGGATGTCAGGAATTCACCGTTCCTTTACAAGTAGTGCTTCCAGATCGATTATTGCCAACTGGTTCCACTTGTACCGACCGAGAAGTAAGTATTCAGGTTATTTCTCATTATATGTCTACAAATACAGCACTCTGTTCAGAATGTAAGAAATCATAGTTTGTATTGGTAAGATAAAAGAAACTGGTCAATAAAGAACTTCTTTTCATTCTTTATTGGCCAGTATTGCTCTATCTACTTTATGTACTCATAATCTTCTTACTATCAGATTGCAGAATTCGATTTACCGCTTCCTGCAGCTGCATTCTCCCGTAACCCCTTATTTTCCTCCCCATAATATTAATCATTATGTTCACAAACTGAGGTTCCAAAATCATCAAGTGTTCCCTTTATATATGCTTCTACAGCAGCGTCAGCATCACCTGTCACACAGCCGAATGTTGTTACCCCACTTTCCGCTAATGCATCTTTTGCTCCACCACAGATTCTACCACAAATCATAACTTCTACCTTATGTGCTGTTGCAAAGTCTATTACCATATCACGTCCTGTACCTTCTGCCTTTAGAATCTCAGTCTTTACTACTTTTCCGTCTTCCACATCATACAACTTAAAAGTTTCTGTATCTCCTACATGTTCAAATACATTTCCATCTTCATAACTTACAGCAATTCGCATGATATTTCCTCCTATGTTCTCTTAATACAAGTTCTAAACTTATACACGGTACATTATATGACATAAGAAATAATTAATCAAACTACTGATTAGTCTTTTATTTTGCATGACATAAATCCTACTGTAAACGGTAAACGCTCAAACTTCCTTGTGCCATTACATACAAATCCATTCTTAATATACCACTCTTTTAAAACCTTATTTTCTTCAAGAATTCCAATCGTTATCAAATCTCTCACGTATTGCATAAATTTCCTCTCCTCTTTCTATACATTTTATGCATCGAGAAATGATACCGTTTGACATTCCTCTTTCTATTTGCTATACTTTTACAAAGGTTTATTGGTAAATGCCGTGACAAGGAGTAGTACATATATACAATATCTCAGAGAGAAGATGGCTGGTGAAAATCTTTATGGAAGATATATGGAAGTAGCCTTTGAGCAGTAAACTGAACGAGAGCAATCTTTAGTAGACTTTAACGGCCCTTTCCACCGTTATCTGGAAAACAATATCGACTATAGGTCCGTATTGATGAGAGCAGAGATTTTTCTCTGAATTTAGGTGGTACCACGGAATAACATTTCGTCCTAAGCTATACATTAGCTTAGGACTTTTTTTTACTCATAATAAACTTATACTAATCTTAATGACAAAACGATTTAAGGAGGAATCACAATGAAAATAAAAGGAACTGCTTTATTTGTAAAAGCCCTAAATGAAGAAGGCGTTGACACAATATTTGGTTATCCAGGTGGTTTTGTTACCGACATTTTTGATGAACTCTACCACCAAAACAAGATAAATATGATACTACCTCGTCACGAGCAAGGTTTAATTCATGCCGCTGACGGTTATGCTCGTTCTACCGGGAAAGTAGGTGTGTGTCTTGTAACAAGTGGTCCTGGTGCTACTAATCTGGTAACTGGCATTGCAACAGCCAATTATGATAGTGTTCCATTAGTATGTTTCACAGGTCAAGTGCCAACTCACCTAATCGGAAATGATGCATTCCAAGAAGTCGATATCGTCGGTGTTGTTCGTAATATTTGTAAATATGCCGTTACCGTTCGTAAGCGTGAGGATTTAGGAAGAATTATTAAAGAAGCATTTTACATAGCCCAAACTGGAAAACCTGGTCCAGTCGTAATTGATTTACCAAAAGACATTATGCTTGAATTAGGCGATGATACATATCCAGACTCCGTTAACATGCGTTCCTACAAACCAAATACCAGTGTACATCTTGGTCAGCTCAAAAAGGTTGCCTCTACTCTTGCAAAAGCGAAACGACCTTTGTTCTTAATCGGTGGCGGAGTTACAATTGCTCGCGCTGGAAAAGAATTGACAGAGCTGGTTGAAAAAACTCACATTCCTGTTGTTTCCTCCATTATGGGTAAAGGTAACCTGCCGACTACACATCCTTATTTTATTGGCAATAGCGGTATGCATGGTCTCTACGCTTCCAATATGGCAATCTCAAACTGTGACGTTCTATTTTCCATCGGGACGCGTTTTAATGACCGAATCACTGGAAAATTAAGTGAATTTGCAAAGCATGCTAAAATCATACATATTGATATTGATCCTGCATCAATCTCAAGAAATATTCACGTTGATATTCCAATCGTAGCGGATGCCAAAGCAGCTATTATTGAACTTTCCAAAATAGCAGATACTTATGATACAGACGAATGGATGTCTCAGATAAACGAATGGAAACAAGAACATCCACTTACTATGAAGGAATCCAGCAACTTAAATCCTTCTGCTATTATCAAAGAAATCAACGAAATGTATCCCGACTCCATCGTAGTTACCGATGTTGGACAGCATCAGATGTGGACGACGCAGTTCCTTGAGATGAATGGTAAACGCCAGTTATTAACTTCCGGTGGACTTGGAACCATGGGATATGGACTTCCAGCTGCAATCGGTGCAAAAATTGGCAATCCGGACAAGACCGTTATCTGTGTGTCTGGAGATGGCGGTTTCCAAATGAATATCCAAGAACTTGCAACTGCCGCTTGTCAGGAAATTCCTCTAATTATCTGTGTATTTAATAATGGAAACTTAGGTATGGTTCGCCAGTTCCAGAACCTTTTCTATGATAAACACTATTATCGCACCTGCCTTCGTTATCACAAATCCTGCGAAGGAAAATGTAACGGCAAGGACTGTATCTGTCCTCCATACTCACCTGACTTTGTAAAACTCGCTGAAAGTTATGGTGGTCAAGGTATCAGGGTTACAAACAATGAAGAAATTCATGCTGCATTTGAGCAGGCTTCAAAAAATATATCAAGTCCAACGGTAATTGAATTTATCATTAATCCAGATGAATTAGTAATGCCAATGGTACCAAACGGCTATCCACTAAGTGATATGATTTTTGGATACTAAAAGAGGGGAGAATATGATGAGCAATATGAAATGTAAAAGATGGATTTCACTATATGTACAAAATGAAATTGGTGTTCTTGCTAGAATATCTAGTTTATTCTCAAGCAAGTCCTATAACTTAGATAGCCTGACAGTGGGCACAACAGAAGACCCTACTATATCAAGAATGACGATCAGCGTTACCAGTGATGACTCTACATTTGAACAGATTAAAAAACAGCTAAATCGTTGCGTAGAAGTTATAAAGGTAATCGACTTTACCACTGTTCCAATCCACATTAAGGAAGTATTATTTATTAAAGTGAAAAACTTAACCAAAGAAGATAAAGTAGAAATTTTCCGTGTTTCAGAAGCATTTCACCTAAGTATCAATGATTACGGTCCAGACAGTGTACTGATTGAGTGTACCAATACAGAAGAACGCAATAACGATATTATTAAGTTCTTCCAAGAGAACTTCACTACAATAGAAGTTGTTCGTGGAGGCAATGTTGCCATTGAAGCAATTAGTCTCTCTTCACATTAATTGCCCAAAGAGAACTTTCCTAAAAAACTGGCTTGTATACCTAAATATATAAGCCAGTTTTTATTTATTCCACATTACCATGGTATTCTAGTCCATTTTTCCACCATATCTTCTGGCAACCTGATGTCAGCTCCTCTAAAGATATCATCTAGCTGTCCCAAATCACTCACTCCACAGACTGGATGTACTTCAAATGGCTGATTTAATAAATAAGCTATAGACATAGAGATAAAGGATAAACCTAACTCCTTATTCAACTTAAGCATATCATTGTAAATCATCATATTACGGTCAGTCCAGTAAACACTAACATCTTCCTGTTTTGTTACCCTATTATCCATATGGATTCTTCTGCCACCCTGATACATCTTAAAGAAAAAGCCTTCTGCGATTGCTGAATAAGGTACTAACGGTTTCTTGCTATTCACATGCCAGCAATACTGTTCATAAGAAGTTGTAATCAGTGAACCGTCCTTTTTCTCGGCTTCAATTGCCGCATCTCGTTTACTTGCTAAACTCCATTGATTTGATACTGCAGAAAAACCCTGTTTTCCATGTTTTTTTGCATATGCTTCTGCCTCTTTTAAACGTTCTACTGAATAGTTGGAAGCACCGTAGTAGCGAATTTTTCCCTCCTCTACCAGTTGGTCCATAAAATCTATTATTTCACCAATCTCTTTTGATTCATCATCTTGATGAAGCCAATAAAAATCGATAGTATCCATCCCTAATATTTTTCGACTTTCGTCCAAATCCATGTACACATCTTCTTTTGAAACACGAGATATCGTTGGCGTCTCAAAGTTATAATGAGCTCCCTTAGTTGCGATTACGAAATCGTTTGCGTTGCCTCGTTTCTTTAACCATGTACCAATTATAGTTTCACTTATACGATCCATGCCAGGAATCCAACTGCAATAAACCTTTGCTGTGTCAATAAAATTGCCACCTGACGCAACGTACCGATCTAAGACCTCATAAGATTGTTCCATGGTTAACTTAGAACCAAAACTTCCACCACCTAAACAGATGTCTGATACTTCTAGCTCTGTCCCATTCATTCTGTTTCTATTCAAACTACCTGCTCCTTTCCTTCTTAACATGAATTTTCATGTACGCACAATTATATCCCACCTGCATATTCTTTGCAATTGCCTTTTATACTAACAATTATATTTGATATTGCTTTGATTCTGCTTCGCATTTTTCGGCTACTTTATGATGATTGCAGGTCTGGTATTTCGTGCAAACGGAATGGTAGAATCAGGGCTGTGGCAGATGTGTTCGATGCATTAGTTACCAAACGTAGTTATAAAAATTCGTTTTCAATTGATGATGCCTTTACACAATTAGAAAAAGGAAGCGGTAGTCAGTTTGAACCTCTCATTGTCGAATTATTTGTTAACCAAAAGGAAGTAGTAAAACAGCTATATCGTGATATTACATAGAAAAGAGCGTACATTTTCTTCTGAGTAAAATGTACGCTCTTTTTCTAATCTATCTATTCCAGATGTTGATTCCTTCGCTTTCTAATTTAGCATATGCGCTATCCAGTTTACTCTGAATTTCACTTGCAGCTGAGTTCGCAGCTTCAATCTGTTGAATAAGGTGGTTTACTTCATTTTGCTTTTCAATAATCTGATTATTTAAATCAACAATTTGTTGATCCTTCTCAGTCCAGCCCTCTTCTTGTTTTCCATCTTCTATTTGTTGCTTCAAGCTCTTAATTTCTTCCATAAGAGCCGCTTTTTCATTAGTTAAGTTTTTGTTTTGGTTTGTAATATTAATGATTTTTTCAGCACTTTGTTCAATGAAAATTCCTGCATTGACCATAGCACCGGCACCATTCCAGTTAAGTAATTTGGTTGCGGCATACGCTACTCCTGATCCAAATACTGCTCCAGCTATAAGAGCAGCCGCTACTACTGAAAGTATTTTTTTACCTTTCTTTTTCATTATATTTACTCTCCTTTTTCTTTTTTGTACACCTTTATATCAAAGTGAACAAGTCACAGTTTTACATTATATCACATACTTTAGCATTATTTACTGGAAATATTTTAACACCCCCTAACTTCCTATCAATAAACATTTCATTGACCAGTAAAGGAATCACAGGAAGATAACCACCGAAAAATTTCGTATAAAAAAAAGGAAAAGACTTCGCTGTCTTAACCTTTTTATTTTACTTCTATATCATCCTTTAAACAGAGATTCTATCTTCCGATAGCATTCATAAAACGTTTTCGTATTGAGGCATGAATATCCGGCTCCAATTTGCACATATACTCACTATACACAGCTCCACCTGCCATAGCTTGATGTCCACCACCACTTCCAATCCCTTTTAGGGCTTCGTAAGTAATCTTTCCTGCATTTACTTCCTTTACTTCACTTCTTACCGAAAACTTCAAACCATTATCTCGGTTTGCATAAACTACCGAAACATCCACGACATTCAGCGCAAGAATAAAGTCTGAAATCATTCCAACTAGAGCATCTGGACAATCAAATGGAATATAAGAAAATCCTGTATGTTCACAAATCTGTATTGTCTCAATAGCTGCTCCATACGCTTTCAAATCCTGAAACTCCATGGTATTTGCAAACATACTAGAGAACTTATCCTTATCTGCATGATGATACAGATAAGCAAACATGGAGACATCCAAATCCGTTACTCCTCTTGAAAAATCTGCTGTATCCACCTTAATCCCATAGCAAAGCGCCGCAGCGGTATTCGGATCAATCGGTACATGATTCATTTTAAAATATTCTGCAATTAAAGTTGCACACGCGCCAACCATTCTAATGTCTTTATATTGATAATCAGCTTCAACAAATGTTGGATGATGATCAATACATGCAACCTCTTCACCTATAAAATCCATTACATTGCCATTATGTTTCTGCGAATCAACATTTACAATATAATCCTCGTCTTTCATGTTCTGCAGTTCGTCTTTTGAATATATCTGAATATCAAATGTTGTAAGCATTCGTTTTGTACTCAGTTTATCAATTTTTCCATAATAACACAATGTACTCTCTATACCATAGTACTTTAAAAAATTCTGCAATCCGAAAGCACTTGCTATAGCATCTGGATCAGGGAAATTATGTGTCTGAATATACACTTTATGATTTTGTAACAGTTCTATTAGTTTTTCAGATTTCACAAAACAGCCTCCCGTCCGTTGTTTCAGATTATGGTAATAGTATATAGTATACATGATCCAAAAACAAGTATTGAATCCTTGAATATCATTTAGGACAATGGAATATCAATATATAATGAAAATACCCCATCTTGACACTCGATATTCAATTTTCCGCCATTTCTTTTCACGCTATTTTTAATATTCCTCAAACCATATCCATGATTTAGTTTATCTGCCTTATCAGTCACAATTACATTATGGCTAATATGTACACCCTTCGCTACCGTATTACTAACTATAAATGATAAATACCCACGCTCGCATCTTCCATATAATGAAATTTCTTTTTTTTCTCCAGATGCAATTTTGTCACATGCCTCAATTGCATTATCCAAACTATTAGCAACCATTACGCATAAATCCATTGGTATTACCTTAATTTCTTCTGGCAGTGAAACGTTTACTATCATACTAATTTCTTTTGATGTCGCTATTTCATTTTTTTCATTTACTATAGAATCAACGATTGAATTCCCTGTATGTATCACAACGCTAACATTGTCCAAGGTAGACTGGATATTATCTAAGTACCCACTTACACCTTCCAGGTCTCCTTTTTCTACCATACCTTTCATTACAATTAGATGATTCTTCATATCATGCTTAATTGCTCTCGTCTCATTTGTAACTTGCTCAAGTTTTCGATAATAAGAATATTGACTTTTGATTTGTGTTTCCAAAGTTTTATTGACCACTTTATAATACTCTTTCGCCATTGTATTATCTAAGCTTAGTGCAAAACAGATTAAGTACAAACCTGCAAGGCACAAAACAAAAGCAACGATTCCTGAACTAAGCCCCAATTTTATTGAGTTATTATATATAAACTGTGCAATCAACAGCACTAAATCTCCTTCTATGGCTAATACAAGCATTCCAAGCTGCTGTTTCACAGTCGATTCCCTTTTCTTAACAACTTCCTGTTCGAATATAGAAGCCTGATTCATAAATCGAATCACACAGCTTAACGTCACAAGACAAATTAAATCCAGCAATACATTTCGGCTTGTCTTAGATGTCACAACATTAGCTAGATTGCTTTGAAACATTATTCGGCTTAAAAGACTTAATGCACACCATACCGACTCTGCTATAGTGTTCATTACAATCTTCTCTAATAGTGTTCCCTCAAAAACAAAAAAGAAGATTGGAGTGAACATTAACATAATTCGATAATCATAATTATTTAAATATACTAATGTAGGGTAATAGACTAATCCAAATGCTACATACTTAATCACTCTTTTTAAAGAAAACTTAGCGCCTTCCATAAAGCTCCCCAGGAACATTACCATAAAGGCAAAATAAAATAACTTGGCTGCAATATGCTCAACCAGCACCTAACTTATGCTCCTTTCTCAAATAAGCTAAAAAACTTTCCTTGAATGCTTTTAATTTTAATCTGCTCACATATACAACATCACCATTCAACATTGTTACGGTTGTCTGATCATGCTCTTGAACATACGCTAAATTAATTAAATATGATTTATGTACACGGAAAAAATTACGATTTGATAACTGCTTATCCACTTCATTGATTTTATTATCCACAAGATATGTTTTTTGTGTGGTATAAACTTGCAACTTTCTATCTATTGTCTCACAATAAATAATATTATCACATACCACTTGTAGAAATTTCTGCCCTTGATTCAGCACAATTAAGCGTCTTTCTCGCTCTTCTCTTCGTTTCATAATCAAATCCATTGTACGGAACAACTGTTCCAATTTTATAGGTTTTAATAAATAACGTAATGCGCTTACTTCAAATGCACGATATGCTTCCTCTTGATGATTGGTTACAAATATAATCTCAGAAAAAATACGATTTCTTCGTAAAGTCTGAGCTACTTCTAACCCACTTATTCCATCTTTCATCTCGACGTCTAAGCAAAATAATCCATACTCAGAGCAATTGGCCTGAAGCAATTCCTCTCCAGAAGAAAAGTACTCAATTTGAAATTCAATTCCACGCTGTCTAGAGTATTCTTCCAATGCTGCCCCTGCTTGCTCTCTGAAAAATGATTCGTCGTCGCATACTGCTATTTTAAGCATACGCCCCCTCCTTTCGACAAACAAACCTCCCTTATGTAGTCCTCCATTCAACATTTGTCATAAAAAACAAAATAGTATTTCTATTTTCTCTAGTAATATTTTACAGACCTGCTGTCATACTGTCAATTCCTAAAACATAAAAAAATCAATTCTTACTCTTTTTTGTGGAAAATTCATAAATAGATTTGTCATATTTGTACGTAAAGAGGGACTAATTTTTTACAAATTAGTCCCTCTTTTTTCACACTCTCTATCTAGTTGTTTTTAAGTATTGATTATTCTTATTGTGGAAGTACACCACTTACAACTTTATCTCCTACAAGAACAACTGCTCCGTTTTCATATGAGTAGTCATTTGCTTGGTTGTAGTTTGACCAGTCAGACTTAGCCATACGGATGCCCATGTTAAGTTTTCCTGTGTTTGTTAAGTTGTAATCAGCACCATCAAATGTGATTTCAATGTAAGAATCAGCTGTTGCTGTTGGATTAGCCATTTTAACAACTTTTGCTGTTGTAGCACTTGTTAATGCTGCATAGTAAGGAGCTTCTGTTAAACTTAATCCTACGTTATCAACAAAGATTACATCAGATGCACTTGTATCAGATGTGAAGTAGTAACGAATTGTCATGTCATTTAAGTTAACACTTTCTTTTGCTGTTACTTCCCACTGTCCGCCGATTGTATTAGCTGTTGCTCCACCATTTGTTGTTACCTTTACAGATACGCTGTCATCTGAAGGAATACTAGCTGAAGGTTTTACAGATGGTTCTGCGGATGGTTCTATGGATGGTTCTACTGATGGTTCTATGGATGGTTCTACTGATGGTTCCATGGATGGTTCTACTGATGGTTCTACCGATGGTTCTACTGATGGTTCTATGGATGGTTCTACCGATGGTTCTGCGGATGGTTCAATTTCTCCACCACCAACTGGAATTTGACCAAATACTAATTTGTTTCCTTCAAATACTGGAATACAATCTACAGAGTCGCCTGCACCACCTTGAGTTTTTCCAATACCCTTGAAGGATGGGCTCTTAGTAAAGTCCCATTTACATGGAGCAGAAATTCTGAACTGAAGTTCACTTCTATACTGGCTCTGTCCACCTGGGAATATTTTAGCTCCAGATAAATCAATGTTTACATAGTAAATGTTCTTGTCATCTGTAGCAAAAGGTCCTGTTACTTTAGCACCACTCTGGTTATAGTTTGTTGCAAGTGTCATATCACTTGGTTTGTATCCCTGTGCGATTACGTCAGATAAATCCATATAGAATCTATAGGATAAGTTATCTGTTACTCTTGCTGGCCAACATGTTTTATTGTAAACTGTTGCCTTGATTTCTACAAAGTTAATTTTGTTTGTGCTGTCTTGAGCATTTACAGCTGCTTTAAGGTCGAATTCCTGACCAACTTCTTCAAATGCATTTAAGTTAGGGTCAATTGTTCCACCAAATCTGCTGTACATTTTTGCCATTAATCCTGTGAAACCTGAGTTATAGTCAACTGCAACTTCGTTCATGCAGTAATCAGATCTTGTATCTGTGTATCCATCGTTTGCATCTGGTCCACCAACTAAGGCACCTGTTAATGTATGTACATTAACTTCTGGATCTGCGCTTAAGTTATCTGTGCAAACACCACTTGCTGTTCTGTGGTGAGGTGATTTTGGAGGATTTACACCAAATCCACATACGAAAGATCTTCCTGTGCTACCTAAGCAATAATCTGCTTGAGATTTAGCAAAGTCGTTATATGTTTTAACTTTAGAATCTGAACATAATCCTGAATCAGCCCAAACAGCAGCTAAGAAAGCTGTGTTACTTGCATATCTTAATGATCCCCAAGAATCTAACCAAGCTAATCCCTTAGGAGTATATTTAATTCTGTTGCCTTCCCAACCTGTTGTCCAGTAGTCAAGCCATTGTTCTGTAGATTCTTTGAATCTTTCGTCGTCTGTTAACTCAGCAAGTAAGATTCTGGCACCATAACTCTTGTTATCCCAGCCTTGAGTCCATTTGTAGCCCCAGTAATTTGTCTGGTTTTCCATTTCCCATCCGGATGTATAGTCAAGAGCTTTGTCTAAGTATGTTTTGTCGCCTGTTAATTTGTATAACCAAGCACCTGCCCAAGATAATTCATCAGCATATCCTGAGTAAGATCTATAGTAAGCACCTGCGATAGTATCGTAGTAAGAATCGCTCTTCATTTCTTCTGCTAAAGTGTATAACTGTTTTGCATGTGATTCACATTCTGCTGCGAAAGAAGGATCATCTTTTGCAAATACCATAGCTGATGTAGCTAAAGCTGCTGCTGTTTCAGCAACTACACAAGAGCCACCTTTGGATTTTGTTACTTTGTAAGAAGGTCTTGTCATTTTAGCTTCTACAACTTCTGCTGCTCCCCAGAATGAATGGTCAGCGTCTCCACCAACTTGGAAATAGTACTCATCTGGTGCTGTATGACACTTGATTAAGTATTCACTAAGACGTTTTAACTGTTGTTTCATGTACTTGTCTTGACCTGATGTTACATACGCTTCTGTATCTTCTAAGTAAGACCAAGCTAACATTGTTCCTGTGTATGCCATTGGGAAGTTAAGTTTTAAGTTATCACCAGCGTCATACCATCCACCTGTTAAATCAACGCCATTGTCTTTACCGTCATTCATACAGGAATCGCCTTTCCAGTTGGTACGGATATCATCTTCCATCTTACCAGATTCCTGTAATTCATAGAATAATAATGATTTTGATAATGCATCACCATAGTTATAATTACCTGATGCTGCTTTAACTACTGGACCAGCAGTTAAGGTCGTAGCAGTTAATGCTACTGCTAATGTAGCACTAAGTGCTTTTTTATATAATCTCATATTGTTCTCCCTTTCCATTTTTTAACAAAGCCCCGGTGGTTGACACCACCGAGACTTATTATTTACTAGTTGCAATGAAACTATTGCACTAATACTAAATCCTATAAATCGTTACCGCTTACACAAGTACCATTTACATATACAACGGCTCCGTTTGTGTAAGAGTAGTCATTTGTCTGGTCGAAGTTAGACCAGTCAGCTTTTGCCATACGAATTCCTAATGCTAAGTTAGCAGAAGAATCTAAGTCATAGTTAGAATTAAACTTAACTTCTACATATGCATCTGCATCTGCTGTTGGGTTTGCCATCTTAACAACTTTAGCACTTACATCGCTTGTTAATGATGCATAGTAAGGAGCTTTGCTTAAGCTTAAACCAGCATTGTCGATGAAAACAACGTCATCTGCTGTTCCTTCGGATTTGATGTAGTAACGGATTGTAATGTCTTTTAAGCTTACAGATCCCTTTGAATTTGTAATTGTCCACTGACCATTTCCAATATTAACTTTAACATCATAATCGCCTACAGCTTGTGATGGTTTTACTTCTTCTGAT
>DBKX01000380.1:2513-7847 GCA_002297865.1 Lachnoclostridium sp. UBA739 | reverse complement strand
AAATCAGCTTTTCCCTCTTTTAACATATCAAAGGCATAACCGATTGCATAATTTCCAGAAGCACAAGCCGTCGGCACCATAAGGTTTGGACCATGCAAACCAAAAACAGCTGCAACATTCCTTGGAATATTTCCACATGGATATTGTAAGAAATGATTAGCTGGCACTTTATCTACGCCAGACTCTACCCATATTTTGCTGACTTTTTCTTCTTCTTGAATTTCACCCATTGTCGTTCCTAAAGAAACTCCGATATTACTCTTTCTAATCATTTCTGGATCAATATTTGCATCTTCTATTGCTGATTTTGTTGCAGCTATTGCAAACTGTGATGCTCGTCCCATTTTCTCTACTGAAGGACAATTTAAATAATTTTTCACATCAAAATTAATTACTTCAGCACCATTATGTGTTCTAAAACGTGCTGTATCAAAAGCCTGAACTTCTCTGATTCCAGACTTTCCAGAAAGCACCGCTTCCCAGAAATTCGAAATCCCCTCACCAATTGGAGAAATTACTCCCATTCCAGTAATAACAATTCTGCAATTATTCAATTTTTCACTCCCTAACTACATATGTATGTGCTTACATTATTTTCTTATCTTGTAGTATTCATAATTATTGGATTTTAATGATTAGTTTGTTTTTTGCACAAACTTTATTAGCATTGTCTTACCTTAATTGATGTCAGATTAATAAGCCTTATTATTATAACAATAGCATTGAACAATGTCAAGTTTTATCTACAAAGGTCAGCGGTGAGGAATAAATTTGATTCTTTTCGTTCCCTCCATCTCCTTTTCATGATTTTAACAATTATCTACCTTTTTCAAATTAATTTGCTTAGTTATGCACATCTTATAGCTGTGTTGGCCCAATTTTCTGAAATTTTTTATAAATATTCTGTTATTTCCTCTTCCATTCAACCATCACCTGTGCTAAAATAATCTTGTTATTCTAGATACACTGTTGTGTATCTGAAAATGTAGGATACATCTTCTTCCGTTACTGTTATTGTTCGAAAACTTTCCAGTAGCCTTGAAGATGTATTTTTTATTGTCTGTTTTAGCTCCTTTATATATGGATTCCACGCCAGATAAATCTGCATCAGAATATCCGAAATCTGTGTCAGCAGATAATGGTTTTTCATTGCATTTTTTTACTGTTGAGATGTTCAATACGGTATAAACCATTCTTCTGGTTATTGAACCCTTCATCCAGTTTTTCTGTCTTGTGCTTTTCTGTGTAAACAGGTACTCCCAATGGTATTTTTTCTTGCAAAGTTTCATGAGCGGTTCTGCAGCATACAAGGCATCTCCCTGTATACAGATTGGAAGTCTCGGATAATCTTTTTTGATTTTTGCCAAAAGGCGTTTTGCTGCATTTAGCACGCAGTCCTGCTTGCTTACATTTTCTTTTTCATTTTCTATGAATTGCTTTCCCCGAATTAAGCTCGTGACCATCTTTTTTCTCAAATCCGAAAGACACTCTGTCAACCTTATTTTGCTTCACCACTCATAACCTTATCATTTTTCATAACTGTAATTAAGGAAATCTTACCGTTATCCTCCATTGTAATTCCACGTTCTTTCTGGTCAAAAATTGTGATAAATCTATTTTTATTATCTCTAAATGATGCAAAACGTTCTTCTTGGTCGATTGCCTCCACATCAAACATTAGAAATGGATCGTAATCTTCTTTTAATTCTGTTCCATTCATAACCTACCCATATAATAAGTAAGGATAGTTTACTCTTTAGTTGTAGCAAAGTTGTTACCAAGTAGAAAAATAAATTGTCTCTATCTCTTCCTTTGTTGCTAACTCTTTAGAAAATGCACTTGCACTGCCTGCTGCAATACCCATTTTGAATGCATGCTTATAATCTTTCTTATCTAAATATCCAGCTAGAAATCCAGCCACCATGGAATCCCCTGCCCCAACGGAATTGATTACTTTTCCTTTTGGTGCTTCACTTTCATATACACTGCCATCCTCACCTAAGAAAATTGCGCCATCTCCAGCCATGGAAATAAGAACGTTTCTTGCTCCTCTTTTCTGAAGCTTTTTGCCATAGTTTATAATCTCTTCATTGGTCTTTAACTCTACACCAAAAATCTCCCCTAATTCATGATTGTTTGGCTTGATTAAAAATGGACGTTTTTCTAATACGTTACATAATAAGTCTTTCGTTGCATCTACAATCACCATGACCTTCTTATTCGAGAGTCTTGTCATGATGTCCTGATAGATGGAATCTGATACTGAGCTTGGAATACTTCCAGCAAGTACTAGAACATCGCCTTCTTCTAACTTATCTAACTGCGCATAAAGCTTTTCTACTTCTGCTTTGGAAATGCATGGGCCAACACAGTTAATTTCTGTTTCATCATCTGCTTTTAATTTTACATTAATACGAGACATGCCTTTTTCTAATTGGATGAAGTCTGTTTTACATCCTAAGTCAGAAACATTCTTCGCAATTTCATCACCAGTAAACCCTGCAATAAATCCTAATGCTACACTTGGCACTCCTAGATTTTTAAGCACAATCGAAACATTGATACCCTTTCCTCCAGGAAGCATATGTTCACTTTTTGAACGATTCGTAGCACCTGGTTTCATCTCATCCATTTCCACTACATAGTCAAGGGATGGATTTAAAGTAACTGTATAAATCATCTAGCTGTTTCCCTCCAAAACGTTATTTTATCGGATAACAAACTTCCGTCACAAACTCGTCTTCATTTTGTGTCGTTGCTGGACTCGCATAATAAATATTAAACATCGGTCCTGCAAATTCATATCCATTCTCTTTAATCCAGTTGACAATTGCCATATTTACTTCATTTGTCTAACAGATGCAACATATCTCTCTGGAGTTTTCTTTAATACTACAATGTCCTTTAAGACAGAAATCCGATTGGCATCGTATTTGTCTTCTTGACCTCGAAACTTAGTATAAACTATGACGCAATGAGAGAGTCAAGGGCTTTTTATACAGAAAAGGGTGCACTCCAAGCCATTTTTCCCTTTTCATCAATTAATTCAACTCTTACGTACTTGTCGGTAGATTTAATTTCATACACTGCACCGTTATCTTTCATCATTTGACTTCTGTCACTACACCATACAGTATTGCTGTAAAATACAATTCGTTCTGCTCCTGAACACGTAACGAACACCTTGCCATCTTCCACTTTGATTGAATCAAATAATGGTCCCTGGCTTGCATAAAAATTTCCTTCTTTTAGAGCATCTAATATTCCCTCGCGCGTACATTCTTTTGCCTTTACCATAATGAACGACTGAGCTTCTTCCCCTTGATACCAATGGCTATCATCTCCAGCAAAACACTGCAAATATTTCCCTTTGGATGCCCACAAATCAAAATACAAACTAGAATCTGCCCTTCTGCCATTGTTAAATGGAACATTGGATACGGTATTATAAATTTCAGCACCTGCAAGTCCATTCAGTTCCATGACCTCACTTGGTTCAGTCAATGACCATGCAGGATGAGCTAGTATGGCAATGCCGCCGGCATTGATAATTGTATCAATTATTTTCTGAGGCGGTCTCGTATTATCCATTTTAAGTCCTGTCTTCTTATCCATACCAATTCCAAGGATATGATAAATAGGAGTATGGACCATATCACCAGTATCCCACTCACATCCACTTAATAAAAGCATTCCATTCTCATACGTATTCTCGCTTTCCACCCAATGGTCAGATAGAGAAAGAAAGTCATAACCTGCTTCTTTGTATTTCTGAATTGCTTGCTCTGGTGAAACCTTGCCATCTGACACTGTCGTGTGCATATGTAAATTTCCTTTGTACCAGTTTCCTTCGTTTTCATATAATATCTTCATACTTACCCTCTACTTTTTGCCATCTGAATCACCTCTTAGAAAGTTGATTTTAGATGCTGCATAATCCTATGAATTATTATATCTTATTTTTAGTAACATAGCGACAGTTATGTTTTGATCCTCGTATACATTTTAATATCCTTTTGCTTTGCATACAATTTTGCTGCGTCCAATGCTAACCTTTGTTCTCCTGTATTCAAATTGAGTATCTTCAGATTAATTTAGCATTTATGAACTTTTTAGTAAAAAAAGAAACACTCCCCTTACATTAGTCTTTTCATTAAAATAAACAGTAAAGAAAGTGTTTCCATGATGTCCTACCTATTAATTCAGTTTTTCTTCCAGTTTCTTAACGATTCTTTCCACGCAGCCATCTTCAAATGGATTGTCAAGACCAACTTCCTCTAACAAGTTCATAAAGAAGTCGCTTGCCGATAACTCACATAAGTGCAGATAACTCTCCCAAGCTTCCTGATAATTTTCATCCATCCAGATTTTATATTGGAACGCACAAATCTGTGCGATACAATAATCAATATAATACAATGGGTAATCATAAATATGAAGCTGTTTTTGCCAGAATCCACCCTTTTCAAAATAAGGGTTTCCTTCATAACTTAAATGCGGACGGTAAACCTTTTCAAGTTCCTTCCATACCCCATGACGCTCCGCTGGTGTCATCTCTGGATTCTCATACACGCGATGCTGGAATTCGTCTACCATACATCCGTATGGAATAAAGATGGCAGCACTTTCAAAATGAGATTCTACATATTCCTCTGTCTTATCGTCAAAGAACAGATTCATCCAAGGTTCTGTAAAGAACTCCATAGACATAGAATGTGTTTCAGCTGTTTCCATTGTAATGTCAGCATGTTCACGAATTGGATCCTTGCCTGAAATATATCCTTGAAGTGCATGTCCCATCTCATGTGTGATAACATCAATATCTCCATCCGTACCATTGAAATTAGCAAATACAAAAGGCGCATTATACTTAGGTAAAAAATCCATGTAACCACCGGCCTTTTTGGTCTTTCTTCCAAGAACATCAAATAATTCATTATCCATCATAAAGTCAATAAACTCTTTTGTCTCCTTGGAAAGTTCATGGTACATTTTCTTGCCATTTTCCATAATCTCTTCTGGTGTACCAATCGGTGCTGGATTTCCATTAAGGAAAAATACATCATTATCAATGTAGGATAATTGTTCTAAGCCTAATCTTTGTCTACGTTTTTCATGAAGTTTTGTTGCAAATGGCACATAGTATTTCTTGATCTGGTCGCGGAATGCTTCCACTTCTTTTTGTCGATAACAATTACGAAGCTGGCGGTTATACCCTAATTCAAGGTAATTATCATATCCAAGCATTCTTGCCTGTTCTGTACGATTCTTTACCAGTTCATCATAGATACGATCTAACTCATCTCCATTTTCAACGAAGAACTGTGTATATTC
>DBKX01000380.1:0-2507 GCA_002297865.1 Lachnoclostridium sp. UBA739 | reverse complement strand
ATGCACGTACCTCTCTGTCATTACTTGTTAAATACTTGCGAAGAAGAGACAGGTTCAGTACCTCTCCATCCCAGTCAATTTTTGCACTTGCAATTAAATTATCATATTGGGAAGTCAACGCATTTTCCTGCTTCATAAGAGGCAAAATTTTCTCATCAATTGCGTGTAATCTTACATCCATATTGGCAAATGCAACTTTCCCTATCTTTTCTTCTAAATAATCTCGATATGGGGATTCATACACTTTACGAAGATACATCATTTCAAGATTCTGAATTTCTGGAAGAATCTCATCATAATAATTATTTTCCTGATTGTAAAATTCATCAGCGGTATCAATATCATGTCTGATTCTAGCAATGATAACTGTAGTTGCAACCTCATCCTTCAGTGCATAATATTTCTTATGTACCTCAAATTGTGCTGCTCCTGATTGTGCTGTTTCAAATTCTTCTATTATTGTATTTGCTTTTTGGCGAAGGACATCTAAATCCAGTCGCTGGTATTCCATTTCACTAAATTTCATTCTTTTCTTCCTTTCCGAATTAAATTTTATTTCAATTATAGGGGACACGTTTCGCTCTGTCAATCCAATAAACCAATGTCCTTTCTTAGTTAATTTTTTTAGTTAAGTTGCTAATATAGTTAATAACGTTTGATAACGTTTCGTCTTGTTTTTGATATCCTCTTCTGTCACTCCATAATAGGAATAAATATCCTTACATATCGTATCACCCCATTTAGTATCTCCCGAATAGGCCATAGATAATACTTCATATTGATATTCTATCTCTATAAAAAATTCTTCCACGTTCTTCCCTTTGATTTCATATAAATGATATTCAATAGAAAATGCTTCTTCTGGCACCTTATTAGCATTTTCCTGACGTTCTGTTATAAGTGCCATCCATTTTANNATTCTCATCTTCTACATTCTCTGGACGAAGGTTCTTTAATGGACCTCCTGTCAAGTCAGGTCTATGCTGAAGAATTAATGAGGAGCGGATTTCCCTATATTTTTCTTGATAGAGTTCGGTATTCTTGTCAACCTCTACACCCTTATATTGCTCTTTGATATAGGTTCCTGTTTCCTCCAGTGTATGCGGATCGGCAATCACCTTTTTGCCTGCTTTCTTTCGATTATGCTGGTACTTTTTATTGCCAGCCCAATTTTTTACTCGCTTTACTGGATTCTTTTCTTTGCTCTTTCCTGCTATGAATACGGCTGTTGGTCCATCACTGCCACCTATTATCTCTACTGCTTTTTTTTCTTTCATCTATTTTTCTCCCTACTATTATCGTTTTTCATTCGATAAGATCTTCCTTAAAAAAATCTTGCAAAGACAGATGCACCAAATACTGTTATGATTCCTGTTACCGCGATTGACAAGCTGCTCATTGCCCCTTCCACTTCTCCCATTTCCATTGCTTTTGCCGTTCCGATGGCATGTGAGGATGCACCAATAGCGACTCCTTTTGCAATCGGTTCTGTTATACGGAATAGTTTACATACTGTTTGCGCCAGCATATTGCCAAGCACTCCTGTTATTACAATTACAGCTACTGTTATGGTGACGTATCCACCCAACTCTTCGGATACCCCCATTCCAATTGCAGTTGTAATTGATTTTGGAAGCAATGTAACATATTCTTTGTGCCCTAATCGAAACATAATACATAACACAAGAATTGTAGTAAGACTCGTTAATACTCCTGACAGTATTCCTGANNGCAATGACAGCTTTCCAGTTTTTCTTTAATAGTTCTAACTGTTCATATAAGGGTATGGCTAAGCATACAGTCGCTGGTGTCAAAAACCAGCTCAAATATTTTGCTCCACTATTGTATGTATCATAATCAATATGAGCCACGAGAAGAATTCCTATCGTTACTATAATGGATATTAGTAGCGGGTTCCATATAGCACTTCTAAGCTTTTTCTTAAGATACATACCAAACATGTATGCAAACAAGCTAATGGTCACTCCTGCAAAAACAGATGATTCTATCAATTCATTCATGACTCTTCCTCCGTTTTCCCATTTGTACGAAGTATAACTGCTTGAGACACTTTTCCACTCACTGCCATCACTGCCACTAAAACAACTATAGTTATGACACTTACCGGTAACAGCATTGGCTTAAGCACTCCAAATGAGGACATCAATCCAACCCCTGCCGGAATAAACATAACTGGCATAATTTCAATCAAAAACTTGCCTGCCTCTTTCACATCATCCAATTTAATAAGACCACTTACAAGTCCTAGAAACAGTATTGTCATACCGTAAATGCTTGCAGGGATCGGTAGTGGCAATACAAGATTTAATATTTCTCCAATAAAAGAAATCAACAAAATCACTAAAAACTGCTTTAAAATTTTCACCTTATCATCCTTTCCAAATTGGTTATCTCCATTAAGGTTACACGTTTCTTGAAAAATGTCAATGTTAGAAGTTTACTAAAAGATGTTTTGTTTTGACTTAAAAAGAGGAAGTGCCCTCCAT
>DBKX01000379.1 GCA_002297865.1 Lachnoclostridium sp. UBA739 | reverse complement strand
CTAAGGTATTTCGCCTGATTGAAGAGATGAATAGGAATCGTTTTGGCCGCAATGCTCAGATTACACTATGTGTAAATGATTTAATTCTGCATCTGAATCGAATTGTACATGAACAAATGAATACTAAGACTCCTTTAGAAGAATCCAGCTTGTATCAAAACCTCCTAGCTTACATTGATACTCATCTTGAGGAAGACTTAACCCTTGAACACCTTGCGCTTGTATTCTTTGTAAGCAAATATTACATATCACATGTGTTCAAAAATAATATGGGAATTCCAATTCATCAATACATATTAAAGAAGAGACTTTACGCATGTAAAGATGCCATTTCTTCTCAAATGTCTATAACACAAGCTTACCAAATATTTGGTTTTGGGGATTATTCCAGCTTCTATCGTGCCTTTAAAAAGGAGTTTGGGGTCTCACCAAAGGAGTTTTATGATACACATGTCATAAAGATTGAGTAAGTATTAGGGCAATAACAAATATATACCCTAATACGTTGCTGTCTAGACAGCAAAAAACAATATTTACTGTCTAGACCACAAAAATTAAGTATAGTATAATATAACAGTATATACAAATATAGTGAGGTGAGATCATGTATGTAGCAATTATAGGTGATATTATTGGCTCTAAATCCTTAATGCACAGAAAGGAGATTCAAATACAATTAAACCAAATACTAGCACAAGTAAATAGGAAATTTAGCGATGATATTCATTCTAATTTTCTCATCACACTTGGCGATGAATTCCAAGGCTTACTTTACAGTCCTCACAATGTTGTAAAGATTATTGAGTTTATTCAGCTTAACTTTTATCCCAATAGAATTAGATTTGGTATCGGCATAGGAACAATAGATACTGATTTCATCCGTTCCGAAGCCCTAGGTGCAGATGCCCCTGTTTACCACAAGGCACGTAAGATGGTGGAAGACCTAAAAATTTCGGAAGACTCTTTCAAAAAGCAAAATGTATTTATAAAACTCTCTTGGGGAGTTGATGAAGACATGGAACGTTTAATTAATAGTTCATTTAATGCTTGCTCATTTATAGAACAGCAATGGACGGTAAAACAACGCGAAGTAATCTATAAAATTCTTATGGGCAAAAACATTCAATATATTGCAACCGAAGCAAATCTTGCTCCCTCTAGTATTTATAGAAGATTAAATCGTTCTGGATATTATGATTATGTAAATATACGAAACTCAATTATAACTGTATTGGATAACAAATGGAGCGAACATACATGACAAAATCTATTTTAGTATTTCTTCTAGCCCACATTATAGGGGACTATTATTTACAGACTGACTCTATGAGTCAGAAAAAGAAATTTAATACTAAAAAAAAGATCCCAAATTGAGACCTTTTTTTCCTATTACATAAGCTCTTTAATTTTCTCTTCAAACACTTCTTTTTTCTCAAGTCCAATATGCTTATGAGCTACTTCACCACTCTTAAAGAATAATACTGTTGGAATAGTCATAACACCGTATTTCTGCGCAATGGCTGGTGACTCATCCACATTTAACTTTCCTATTTTAACCTTGCCTTCGTATTCATCTGCAAGCTGTTCAATGACTGGTCCTAACATTTTACAAGGTCCGCACCAGTCTGCATAAAAGTCTACAATTGCTAACTGATCTGCCTTTAACACTTCCTGCTCAAAGTTTCCATCTGTAAATTTCATTGCCATAGTAATTCCTCCTAAAGTTCTTTTCGAATAACCCTTATCTTATACTATCCCACGTTACATTATTTTTTATCCTTACTATCTTCTGATTTTTTCTTACGTGGACCTGTTTTACTCAGTAACTTTTCAACATCATCCCATGATTTTTTCATAGCTAGAACCTTCTTATCAAGTGCTCTATAATTTCCAGTGAATCGTGCTAAAGAACCTTTATAATCCATATTATCACCTGAATTTATTTTACTATTATCATATGCAAAATAATAAAAATTCTACCTTGAAATTACCAGACGACAGATTGGATTGCCCATACTAGAGAACTTCTCTTCATATTCTGTCATAACGTTTCCTTCATTATATTCACTATGATGAAGATCATAAGTGTAATTTTCAAGTTTCCATCCAGCGACTGGAACTTCCTCTAATGAGAAATCAAATAATGCCTTATTGTCCGTCTTAAAAATAATTACGCCATCCTTCTTCAAAAACTGGTCATATCTGTTAAGGAACTGATGCGATGTCAAACGACGTTTCGCGTGTCTATCTTTTGGCCAAGGATCTGAGAAGTTTAGATAGATTCGGTCAATCTCACCTTCTGCAAATACATCATTAATATCTTCTGCATCCATACGAATGAAAAATAAATTGGAAAGTTCAATTTGTTCTCTCTTTTCAACTGCACGAATTAATACACTAGAATATTTCTCAATCCCAATGTAATTAATATTAGGATTTAGTTGTGCTAATTCTGTTAAGAATCTTCCTTTTCCCATTCCTACTTCTATATGAATTGGATTATCATTTCCGAATACTTCTCTCCAAGAGCCCTTCTTTTCCTCCGGGTTATGAATAACGAACTCATTTGCCGCAATCATTTCCCTTGAACCCGTTACATTTCTTAATCTCATTGCAATGCCCTCACTTACTTACTAATCAGTTTCGGTAATATTATAAGAGTTATGCAAGATTGTGTCAAATGTTTTAATACCATAGCCTTCCAGTTGTTTTTCTCTGCAAAATAGGGTTTAATTATATTGTATAACCTACAATATATGGAGGAAATATGAAACTTATAAAAAAGACTAAAATTGAAGATTTACAGGCAAATTATGATCTAATTGTTGGCTGGGGAACACCCGTTTTAGAATATCAAAACCGTTATAACCCAACACATTATAAGTTAGATTACTTAATTAATGGGAAAGGGCAAAATGTTGGTGAATTCTTCTGTGGAAATCAAGTATCTCATATGTCAATTCTAGAGCAATTCCAAGATAAGAAAGTCTGTATTATCATTTATCAAAACAAAGAACCTGAAATCCAAAAACAAATCCAAAGTGTTTTGCCAAGTGCCGATACCATCGTCTCACGTCTCGTTGAAGTTCCAAACATAGATAATTATTATTCCAGAAGTCAAGAAGACCAGATTATGTTAGATTTAATTCACAAACTTAAATTAGAAAATCCGTCTTATTCAGACATTGGAGTATGTCATCCTGTTGTTCGTAATAATACTTATCTATTTTATGAAAATGGTAACTATAATGGTTTGCTTGTTGAACCAAACCCAGAAATGGTTGAACTTATTAAAGAATATCGTCCAAACAACACTGTTTTAACATGTGGTGCAACTGCAGGTGAAGATTGTACTCTCACTTACTACTATAGCCACCTGCCAGGACACAATACATTTCTTGAAGATGTTGCCCGCAACCGCGGATTACTTGATAATAAACTTTCTATTCCAGTTCGCAATATTAATACAATTCTTAAAGCTCACTTCAAATCAGGTTTAGACATCCTTGATATTGACACAGAGGGAATGGATTATGAACTTCTAGAAGCACTCGATACAAAAGGCCTTAATATCAAAATTATTTGTGTTGAATATTATTCTTCACTAATAAAAGACTGCCTTGAAAAGAAAGGTTTTATGCACTACTTCACTACTCGTGAAAATCACATTTATGTACGAAAAGAAGAATTAGATAAAATACTTCCATAATAATATGAATAATGAAAGCCTTATTTAAATGACAGAAATATTTTTTTAATTAAGGCTTTTATTATCTAGTGAAAAAAATAAATACAAAGTTTAGTATCATTTTCGCACCTAAAGTATTATAATTACCTTGAACTAAGTTTTCATTTTATTTGTTAGGAGGCGTTGTATGGAGAAGGTCATTAACCTTTTAAATGACATTGAAACGAAAGCAGATAAAATCTTAAGTCGGGTTTCTGACGATAAGGCACGATTAACAGAAGAGGCTAACCAGAAGATGAAATCTTTTGATTCAAAAGTCCAGATAGAGACCAATGAAAAGTTAACTGCCCTTAGAGCGAAAGCCAATCAGGAAGTGGAACTGGAACTTTCTAAGATTAAGAAAGAACAGGAAGACTACCTAAGACAGTTAGATGCTAATTTTGAAACTGATTGTGAAAAGTATGCAGATCAGATTTTCAATCGTATTCTCTCTCTTACATAACAAGGAGGTGCACATGGGAAATGCTCTTACCTATGGTGGCATTATTACGAAAGTGAAGGCAATGTCCAGTTACCTGGTAAGTCAGAAAGAATACGAGCACATTGCCCAGCTTGAGACAACGGCAGACTTTATTAATTATCTACGAATAAAGCCATCATATCATTCTATATTTAGAGATGTGAATGAAACAACCATTCACCGTGGTCAAATCGAAGAACTTATTAAAACATCACTTCTTATGGACTTTGGCAAAATATATACGTTTGCTACGAGAGAACAGCGGAAATTTCTAGACATTTTCTTCTTTCGATATGAAGTGAACATTTTAAAAGATTGCTTAGAATTGATTTACAACCAGAAAAATGCTTTACATTTGGCGGATTTTAAACCATTCTTTGATAAGCACTCCGATTTAAACATTGATACACTAGCAGGCTGTACCAGCCTAGACGAATTTATTATGGCATTAGAAGGTACAAAATATCACAACCTGCTATCTAATTTACATAACTCTGCGGAGGATATTTCTCTTAGTGATTACGAAGCCCAGTTGGATGTATTCTTTTTCAAGAAAATATGGAAGACTATTAACAAAGGGTTTAAGGGAAAAGAAAAAAAGCGTATGCAAGCACTCTTTGGAACGCAAATTGACATGTTAAATATAATGTGGGTTTACCGCTCGAAAAAGTTTTACAACGTGGATGCTAAGGAAATATATCTCACCATCATTCCTATCCATTACCATCTAAAAAAAGAACAGCTTATGAAACTAGTAGAATCTCCGGGAATTACAGAATTTCTCCAAGTCCTAGGTGAAACCCACTATCATGCTTTTATGAATACAGGCAGTAATTTGCCAATGGAACACGAATGTTTTAACACTATGAATAAATTATACAAAAGACTTGCCAGTGAGTCTGCGCACTCTATGCTTCACATTTTATATTACCTGTTTTTGAAGGAAGAAGAATTGGACTGTGTAACCACAGCATTGGAGTGTATTAGGTATCATCTGGAACCTAATGAGATACTAAAATATATTTATAGTACATAAAGGAGGTATGTGTAGTGATTGAAAAAATGCAGTTTTTGACCATTACAGGACCTAAGGATGACATTGACCGTGTTATGGAACTCTACTTATCCAAACATGAGATTCACCTGGAAAATGCCTTATCTGAACTGTCTTCTGTACACGATCTAAAACCGTTTGTTGAAATCAATCCGTATAAAGACGTACTCGTTAAGGCAGATTCTCTCGTTGAGAAACTAGGAGATAGCTCACGGATTGCTACACACGATATGACTATGTCTGAAGCTCAGACTGTTGTGGAACAGGCATTCCTTGCAGTAGAAGATTTATCTTCAGATAGGAAGAAACTTACCGATGAAAAAGAAGCTCTTTCAAAGGCATTGGCTACTATAGAACCGTTTCGCATGTTAGATTATGATTTGAAAAAAATACTAAATTTTAAATTTTTAAAGTTTCGCTTTGGTAAGATCTCGCATGAATACTATACAAAGTTTTCGAACTATGTATACGAAACACTGAATACTGTATTTATTGAATGTGATCGGGATGAACATTATGTATGGGGAGTTTACTTTGTTCCAGCGTCCTCTTCCGCTCAGGTAGATGCTGTCTTTACTTCTCTTCATTTCGACCGAATTTACATGCCAGCAGAATATGAGGGAACGCCAGAGGAAATCTATCAATCACTTCTTACAAAGCAAAAAGAGTTAAGAGTAGCTCGTAGAAAATTAACCGAGACAATTCAAGCAAGACTATTAGAAGTTGCTCCTGAGCTTACCCTTGCCCATCAGAAGTTAAAGGAGTTTTCCAATAACTTTGAAATACGTAAACTTGCTGCTTGTACTAAGGAAACTAACCAAGGAATCGTGTTTTACATTCTTTGCGGCTGGATGACAAAAAAGGATGCCAAAAAATTCTTAAAAGAAATTGATGCAGATCCTAATGTATACTGTATCTGTGAGGACGAACATGAAAGTGCATGTTCCAAACCTCCAACAAAACTTAAAAATCCAAAGATTTTTAAACCATTTGAACTCTTTATTCAAATGTATGGTTTACCAGCATATAACGAAATGGACCCTACTATTTTCGTTGCTCTTACATACACTTTAATATTCGGAATTATGTTTGGTGATGTAGGACAGGGGGCACTCCTTATGATAGGCGGATTCCTGCTCTACAAGTTTAAGAAAATGAATCTTGCAGCAATCATTAGTGTTGCAGGTATTTGGTCCACGATTTTCGGTTTTTTATATGGAAGTATCTTTGGATTCGAAGAGGTACTAGAAGCGGTCTGGCGAAGACCTATGGATGACATTATGACCACCTTAATTATGGCAATCTGCTTTGGTATATTCTTAATCTTAGTTGCTATGATTTTAAATATTATCAATGGAATTCGTGCAAAGAATATTGAGAAGATATTTTTTGATGCCAGTGGTGTTGCAGGTTTTGTCTGTTATGGTTCTGTTGTAGGGTGTGTAGCACTTTATTTCTTTGGATATCCAGTTCCGGGAACTATTGTATTAGCTATATTAGTTGGTTTACCACTGCTTTGCATTTTCTTAAAGGAGCCATTAAGCAACTGGATTGAAAAAAGAAAGGATATCTTCCCTGAAGGAAGCAAGGCCATGTTTTTTGTAGAAAACCTAGTAGAACTATTTGATGTTGTATTAAGTTATGCAACCAATACCATCTCCTTCGTCCGTGTTGGAGCATTTGCTCTAAGTCATGCAGGTATGATGGGGGTTGTTCTATCACTTGCTCATGTAGAAAGTGGCAGTCCTAACATCTTAGTTATTATCCTTGGCAACCTAGTTGTCATGGTATTAGAGGGACTGGTAGTTGGTATCCAAGTACTTCGTTTGGAATATTATGAAATGTTTAGCCGATTCTATCGTGGAACTGGCAAGGCATTTAAACCTTTTAAATCAAAAGAGACAAATTAGGAGGATGAAATTATGTTAACAAAAATTTTATTATGTTTCGTTTTAGTTGCAAGTATCTTAGTACCAGGAGGTTATTACTTATTTAGTGAAAAGAAAGCAGGAAACTTTAAAGCTGCGTTAGGTTTTAATGTATTATTCTTTTTTGGAACATTAATTGTTAGTGACATTTTGTTGTTTGGTGGTAACATTCAGGCTGCGGAAGCTACAAAAGCAGCCGTAAATAATACAGAAGGCTGGCGTTATCTTGCTGCTGCTCTTTCTACTGGTTTATCCTGCGTCGGCGCTGGTATTGCCGTAGCATCTGCTGCAAGTTCTGCTCTAGGTGCCTTAAGTGAAGACTCCAGTATCATGGGTAAAGCACTTATCTTCGTTGCCTTAGCAGAGTCTATTGCACTTTACGGATTAATTATTTCCTTTACTATTTTAGGATAGTTTCATCGGAGGAGATTCGTATGAAAATGTTTTTAATAAGTGATAACGTCGATACCTACACAGGAATGCGCCTGGCTGGAGTCAACGGTGTCGTAATACATTCTAGAAAACATTTAAAAGAACAGCTAGAAAAAGCATTCAGTGATAAAGAAATCGGTATTGTCCTTCTAACAGAAAAGTTCGGCAGGGAGTTTCCCGATATTATTGACGATGTAAAATTAAACCGCCGTCTTCCTTTAATTGTGGAGATACCGGATCGACACGGTACAGGCCGAAAACCAAACTTTATTACAGACTATGTAAATGAAGCAATCGGTCTAAAACTGTAAATAAGGAGGTCATATCATGACTCTTGATGAAAAGTTAGATATTTTTTATAATGCGGCAATTAGTGATGCAACCAACCAAAGTGTTCAGATCCTAGACGAATATAAGGAAAATCTTGATAAAATGCAAAAAGAACATGAGAGGGAAACGCTTCAAAAAGCAGAAACCACTTTGAAAAATGAAAGTGAATATTTGATTCGTGATAAGAATAAGAGAATTTCAGATGAGTCACTTCTATTAAAGAGAGCTGTTACGAAAAAGACCAACGAACATGAAAAAATAATCTTTCAAAAGGTTGAACAAAAGCTTCTTGACTTTATGAAGACACCTGAGTATCTTGAGTTACTCAAAACTCAGATTCAATATGCACTTGATTATGCAAAAGGTGAGGAAATGGAGCTTTATATTAATGAAAGCGATGGGGCTAAGAAGAATACTCTTGAGCAGGTGCTGCACTGCTCCATTCGAATCAGCAACATTGACTTTATGGGTGGAACCCGTGCTGTTATTCGTAGCCGAAATGTTTTAATTGATAATTCATTTGCTACAAAACTAGCAGAAGAAAGAGAGTCATTTACTTTAAAGTGATTCATCTACAATAAAGATAGGAGGCTTCCTAGATGCAATTAACTGGTAAAATATATGGAATCAATGGACCTATCGTTTATCTAAAAGGAAACTTAGGCTTTAAGATGGCGGAAATGGTTTATGTGGGTAATGAAAAGCTCGTTGGTGAGGTTATCGGTCTTACCAAAGACATAACCACCATTCAGGTTTTTGAGGAAACAACAGGATTAAAGCCAGGGGAGACAGTCTACTCAACCGGTAGCGCAATCTCCGTTACACTGGCACCTGGCATTATCGGAAATATATTCGATGGTATTGAGCGTCCTCTTAATGAAATTGCCAAAACTGGCGGTGCTTTTATTCCAAGAGGCGTTAGCGTAGATTCTCTAGATAAACAGAAAAAGTGGGATGTACATATTACTGTAAAAGAAGGTGACCACATCTATGGTGGAACAATCATTGCGGAAGTTTCTGAAACTTCTGCAATTGTTCATAAATCCATGGTGCCTCCTGATGTGAATGGCGTTGTAACTAAGGTATATCCTGATGGAAAGTATACAATTGATGAACCAATTGTTGTAATAGAAACAGATTCTGGTAAAGAAAAGGTTTTGACCTTAACACAAAAATGGCCAATTCGCATTCCTAGACCAACACAAAAGCGTTATCCTTCTGATCGTCCTCTTATAACAGGGCAAAGAATTTTAGATACGCTGTTTCCAATTGCCAAAGGTGGTACTGCTGCTATTCCTGGAGGCTTTGGAACAGGTAAAACAATGACACAGCATCAGTTAGCAAAATGGTCCGATGCAGATATTATTATTTACATTGGATGTGGTGAACGTGGTAATGAAATGACTAACGTATTGGAAGAGTTCTCAGAACTGGTAGACCCTAAGTCTGGTAATCCTTTATTAGACCGTACTACCTTAATTGCCAATACATCAAACATGCCTGTAGCTGCTCGTGAAGCAAGTATTTACACTGGAATCACATTAGCAGAATACTATCGTGATATGGGTTACCATGTTGCAATTATGGCAGACTCTACTTCTCGTTGGGCGGAAGCACTAAGAGAGTTATCCGGACGTTTGGAAGAAATGCCTGCTGAAGAAGGTTTTCCGGCTTATCTTGCATCCAGACTTTCTGCATTTTATGAACGCGCTGGCTTTATGCAAAACTTAAATGGAACAGAAGGAAGCGTATCCATTATTGGAGCCGTTTCTCCACAAGGCGGTGACTTCTCTGAACCAGTAACCCAGAATACAAAACGTTTTGTACGCTGCTTCTGGGCACTTGATAAGGCTCTTGCCTATGCAAGACATTTCCCTGCAATCAACTGGCTTACTAGTTACAGTGAATATGTAAGTGATTTATCTCCTTGGTATTCTAAAAATGTAGGCCCTGACTTTATAAACTGTAGAAATCAATTAGTAAGTTTGCTAACACAGGAAAATAGCCTAAATGAAATCGTAAAACTGATTGGTAGTGACGTACTTCCAGACGATCAGAAATTAGTTTTGGAAATCGCTCGTGTTATCCGTCTTGGCTTTGTACAGCAAAATGCTTTCCACAAAGACGATACTTATGTTCCAATGGAAAAGCAGCTAAAGATGATGCAGGTTATCTTATACCTCTACGACAAATGTAAAAAGCTTGTAGCAATGAATATGCCAATGTCATTGCTTCGCGAGCAGGATATTTTTGAAAAAATTATTTCGATTAAATATGACATTCCAAACAATCAATTAGAGAAATTCGATGATTATTTTAAAATGGTAGATGCCTTTTACGAACATTTGATTTCAACCAATGCGTAAAGGCTCTCGTAGGAAAGGAGTTTCATTATGGCAATTGAATATCTAGGCCTAAGTGAAATCAATGGACCTCTCATTGTTTTAGAAGGTGTGCAAGACGCATCTTATGAAGAAATTGTTGAATTTACAGTAGACAAGAAGCAAAAAAAACTTGGCAGAATTGTCGAAGTTTATGAAGATAAAGCAGTTATTCAAGTATTTGAAGGTACAGAGGAAATGTCCCTTAAGAATACCCATACAAAATTAACCGGACACCCAATGGAAATTGCTCTTTCTGAGGATATTCTAGGACGTGTGTTTAATGGACTAGGCCAACCAATTGACGGACTTGATCCAATTGTTTCGGACGACAAGCGCAATGTAAATGGCTTGCCTCTAAATCCATGTACCAGAGAGTACCCAAGAAACTACATTCACACTGGTATTTCTGCTATTGACTGTCTGACAACCTTAATTCGTGGTCAGAAACTTCCTATTTTTTCTGGAAATGGTCTTCCTCATGATGAGTTAGCCGCCCAGTTAGTAAAACAGGCTTCTCTTGGAGATGACTCTGACGAAGAGTTTGGTATTGTATTTGCTGCCATGGGTGTAAAACATGATGTTGCTGAATTCTTCCGTCGTACCTTTGAAGAAAGTGGTGCAAGTTCTCACGTTACTATGTTCTTAAACCTTGCCAATGATCCAGTTGTAGAACGTTTGATTACACCAAAGGTTGCATTAACTGCTGCGGAATACTTAGCATTTGAAAAAAATATGCATATCCTTGTTATCCTAACCGATATGACTTCCTTTGCAGAAGCAATGCGTGAGGTATCTTCCTCAAAAGGTGAAATTCCAAGTCGTAAGGGTTATCCTGGATACTTATATAGTGAACTTGCTACGTTATATGAACGTGCCGGAATTGTAAGAGGAGTAAATGGTTCCGTTACCCAGATTCCGATTCTTACAATGCCAAACGATGATATTACGCACCCCATTCCTGACCTTACAGGATACATTACAGAAGGACAGATTGTATTAGACCGTTCCTTACACCAAACTGCTATCTATCCACCAATAAGCGTACTTCCATCTCTTTCTCGTCTAATGAAGGATGGGATTGGCGCTGGTTATACAAGGGAAGATCATCAAGACTTAGCCAATCAGCTCTTCTCCTCTTATGCACATGTTGGTGATGCAAGGGCCCTAGCAAGCGTAATCGGTGAAGATGAACTATCTCCTTTGGATAAAAAATACTTAAAGTTTGGTACTGCTTTTGAAACAAGATTCGTAGCACAAGAAAAGAACGAAAATCGTTCTATAGAAACAACCTTAAATCTAGGCTGGGAACTTCTTTCTATGCTTCCAAGAGAGGAACTGGATCGTATTGATACGAAGATTCTAGACAAGTATTATCACTCTGAAGAAGAAAGTGCCAAAGAAAAGGAAAGAAATTCCGAAAACAACCTTGAAGAAGTGAAGCAATAATTGATATAATAAAGAGGTGAGTCTATGAATCCTAATACATTTCCAACGAAAAGTAATTTAATTCTTGCCAAGAATTCTCTTGCCCTCGCTAGACAGGGATTTGAGCTAATGGATAAAAAAAGAAATATCTTAATTCGTGAACTAATGGAGTTAATTGATCAAGCAACCGATATACAATCTGAGATAAATGAAACATTCTCATCTGCATATCTCGCTCTCCAAAAGGCAAATATCGAGTTAGGTATTTATAATGTGGAAGAATTAAGTCATACTGTACCTGAAGAAAATTCCATTGTTATAAAACAAAGAAGTATTATGGGTACGGAGATACCTCTTGTCGAATTCGAAAGTAACAGTAGTAAACCAGCTTATTCATTCTATGGGACAAAGGTTTCCTTGGATGAGGCTGTAATGAAATTTAATAAGGTAAAGGAATTAACCATACGTTTATCTATGATTGAGAATTCTGCATATCGTCTGGCAACAAACATTAAAAAGACACAAAAACGTGCTAACGCCTTGCAGAACATTACAATTCCTAACTATACCGCACTTACTATTGAAATCCAGAATGCACTTGAGGAAAAGGAACGAGAGGAATTTACTCGACTTAAGGTTATAAAAAGAATGCAAAAAAATAGAAACGGTTAATGAGGGATTGCAATGAAAAAACTAGTTAAAAAAATCTGCATTATGCTTTCACTTCTGTTATGCATAATGCAGGCCCAAGTAATTCAAGCCACCACAACAGTAGATACTTCTTCTGTCAGTTGGCCTGAGGGTCCAGCCAAATCTTCCATTGTTGCAGACTCTGCAATACTTATGGAGGCCTCGACTGGACTTGTTTTATATGAGAAGAATGTGGACAAGCGTCAGTTTCCTGCAAGTATCACCAAAATCATGACTGCCCTTGTTGCAATTGAAAACAGCTCTCTAGATGAAGTTGTTACCTTCTCAAAGAACGCTGTCTTCGGCATTGAACCCGGAAGCAGTCATATTGCTGCTGACGTTGGCGAAAAACTTACCATGAGACAATGTTTATATGCCATGCTTTTAGAGTCAGCCAATGAAGTCTGTTTAGCTGTGGCAGAACATGTTTCTGGAAGCGTTGAGGAATTTGTTGCTGCGATGAATAAGCGTGCCAAGGAACTTGGCTGCACCAATACACACTTTGTTAATCCGAATGGACTACACAATGACAAACACTATACAACGGCGAAAGATATGTCTCTAATCGCGCAAGCTGCTATACAAAACAAAGCATTTGCCAAGATAACAGGGACAAAACAATATACGATTCCTAAAACAAATAAAAAAGGGGCTCGTACTTGGATTAAAAATCATCATCAGATGCTTTACGGATACAAATATCCTAAGTATCAATATGAGCATTGCATTGGCGGAAAAACCGGTTACACAACCAAAGCACAGTCAACCTTAGTAACTTATGCTAAGAAGAATGGGGTAACATTAATTGCTGTTGTATTAAAAGATTTAGGTCCTGCATATCCAGCCAATGAATACACAGACACAAAAAAAATGTTTCAGTATGGCTTTAAGAACTTTTCCGTATACGATACAACAAAGAATTCTAAGGACGTTACAGATTCTGATTTGTTTACCAGATACTCAGGCTTGTTAAATGATGAAAAACCTCTTATTTATGTTGAACCAGGGACAAAAATTATTCTACCAAAGAAAGTTGCTTTTGATGATGTTAAGCAAAACTTTACTTATAATAGTGCTACTACATTTCAGCAAGGCGAAAATGTGATTGGCACAGTTGATTACACATACAAAGGGAAACATCTTGGTACAGGTAACATCATCTATAATGTGAAAGACATTACAAAACTAAATACCAACTCAGAAGTGAATAAGACGAAAGACAACAAACCACTTGATAAAAAGGGCTCTGCTATAAATAAGATAGCATTTATTGTTGCTATTTGTATTGTTGGTATTGGATGTATCTACTATGTCTTTATAGTAAATAAAAGAAAGAAAAAACGTTCCTATTACAGAGAACGACGCAATTCATATTATGATTAATTATAAGAAAAGAAAAGCCATTTTATATTGGGCTTTTCTTTTTTATTGCAACAACTCCTAATCCTTTGCCCTTGGCAAACTTATACGAAACACATGACGAAATAACTTCTTCCCATTAAACGGAATCAATGGATAGATATAACTTGTACCCAATAACGTCTTATTGGTAACAAGTATTACAATACTTAATATAATTCCAATTATCCATCCCCATAGGCCAAAGATCGCTGTCAGAATTAATAGTATAAGTCGTAAAAACTTTAATGCATAACCTAATTCAAAGCTTACCTGTGTATAATTGGCAATTGCAACAAATGCCATATAAAGCATAACCTCCGAATTAAACCATCCCGAACTTACTGTATAATCTCCTAATACAATACCAGCTACAACAGATAGTGGGGTACTCAGCATATTGGGGGTATTTACTGAAGCTAAACGCAAACCATCTATTGCAAATTCAAGAATAAGAAACTGTATAGCAATCGGAATATTTACCTCATCGGTAATTTTAATGAAGTCTAGCCCCTTAGGAATAAAATCCGGGTTTTCGAACAGCAATAAAAAAGTAGGTGTCAGCAATACAGCAAGTATATTCATAATAAGTCGGCTAATTCTAAGATACGAACCTGTTATCGGTGGAAAATAATAATCATCTGCTTCTTCCACAATATCAAATACGGTTGCAGGAAGTATCATGGCTGACGGTGCATTATCCACAATAATTGCTATACTTCCCTCTAAAATTGAAGCCGCTGTAGTATCCGGTCTTTCTGTAAACTTGCACTTTGGAAAAGGATTGTACCATTTTCTTGTATACAGACATTCCGCCAAGCTCTCTTCATTCATTGTAAGTGCATCTACATCAATTGAATTTAGTTTCTTTCTTATTTGTTCAAGTACCTTTTTATCCACTCGGTCATTCATATATGAAATTACAATATCCGTCTTAGAACTTCTACCTACCCTTACAATTTCCATTGTCAACTCAGGATTGCGAATACGCCTTCTAATTAACGCTGTATTAAATACAACAGTCTCAACAAAACCATCTTTTGAACCACGCAGGGTTTTATCTTTCTCCGGTTCATCCACACTTCTTGCAGGATATGTTCTACAATCAATTTCCATGACCTGACTATATTCATCTATAATCAAAATAGGTACACCCGATAAAACATCTGTCACGATATCGTCAACATTATCCTTTAGGTCAACTTCGCCGTAGGGAATTAACTGCTTTGAAAATCCATGAGCATCACTAGGCATATCTTCAGGCTTCTTATCTTGAAAATACTGCATTAACTTTTGCAACACTTCATCTTTTACAAATCCATCAATAAAGAATATCGCCGCTTTCCTGCCACCTATTGTAATGGTGCGGTAAATCAAATCAAAACTCTCGTCTACCCGCAAAATATCTTGAAATAACTTTAAGTTTTCATCAAAGTTATTGGTTAATGTCTTCTGCATATAACCATCCTTTCCCAATCTAAACTATTAAGTTATTTTACCCACTTCTCAATATAATATTTGTCTTTTAAAAATGATTATGCTAAAATTAACCTATGCGTACTTATATTAATTAATAGGAGGATATGTTATGGATTACAATAACAATGACGGTTCAAACTTAGATAATAATAACTCTAATGATTACCCTAACAATACTTATAATGACAATAATACTAACACTTACAACGATAGTAATAATGGAAGTTATAATGAAAATGAATTAGGCAATAACTTTAATGACCAATATAACAACAATAATAATAACTTCAATGACAACTTTAACAATAACAGCTTTAACAATAACAGCTTTAATAATAACGGCTATAATAATAACAATTTTAATAATGGTTATAACAACAATTTTAATAATCCAAATAATAATACACCTAATCCAAATAACGGATTTGCAATTGCAAGTTTAATTCTTGGTATTGTATCCATTCCACTTGCTTGCTGCTACGGTTTTGGAATCATTACAGCTATTATTGGCATTGTTATGGGTATTGTCTCCAAAAAACACAATGGTAGAAAAATGCCTGGCATGGCAGTTGCCGGTATCATCTGTTCCGTTCTTGGTATTATTACTTCTATTTTCGCTATTATTTATTACGTGATTATTTTTTCTTCCCTTGATTTATCCACTACCTCAGAATTATTTAAACAGTTTGAAAATAATGATAAATTTTACTAATACTACAATTCTTACACAATCGTGTATTTTACAATAAAAAACCCTTTGTAGAACGTCTTACATTCTACGAAGGGTTTTACTAATTTATATTAACTGATAATCCAAAAAGTAGAGTACGAAATTCTTAATAAGAAACTGAACTAGAATAACAATTCCCATCATATAAACATACCAGTTCCGAAACTTCATTCCTCTTATCTTTCCTCTTGTTACTCTCGAAGCTGTCTGTGATACCATGAATATCCCCCCTCCTATTCCCAAATAAGGAATCAGCGGGTGATAAATAAAGCTTTTTATAATATGTCCTGATAGAAAGAATTTCACTGCTCTAGTTCCACCACAACCTGGACAATAAAATCCTGTTATCATTTGAAAGACACATGGCAGTGAAAAATTTTGCAAAATAGAAGCATTCTCTTTTGCAATTAGCACAACTAAACACATAATTATAATACTCATTAAGCCCATACGATATAATACATCTTCTGTTGTACTACACTTTTTCCTTCTCACAACCATCGTCACCTGTCTCTCACTCAAACATCCTTACGTGCTATGAATTCTAACATGTGTTTTGCAAATATGCAAGACTAATTACTGAATAACAAATGTAAATTCTACTTCTGTCATAAGTGTATCTTCTACATACGCCTTTCCAACACCAATACCTACAGTGCCCTTAATCTTCACTACTTCTGTTTCTAAACGAAGAACACATCCTGGTCTAACCTGTTTTCTAAATTTTGCTTTATTAATTCCACCAAAGAAAACTAACTTATTTTTAAATTCTTCGCAGCTTAATAATGCAACGGCTCCAGTCTGAGCAATCGCTTCTACGATTAATACTCCTGGCATTACTGGATAATCTGGAAAATGCCCTTGAAAAAATGGTTCATTATAACTTACCGCTTTATATCCAACTGCAGAAACACCTGGATTAATCTCATCGACTCGATCAATAAGAAGCATTGGACTTCTATGAGGGATGATTTTCTTAATATCTTCAATCTCTAGCATCACTCTCACTACCCCTCATATTTTTTTACAATAATACTAGCATTATGACCACCAAAGCCAAGTGAATTCGATAAGGCATATTTTATATCTAACACTCTTCCTTCATTTGGAACATAGTCTAAGTCACATTCTGGATCAGGTGTATGTAAACCTACTGTAGCATGTACGTATTGATTCTGAATTTCCTTAATTGTTGCAACACATTCAACTGCACCTGCTGCACCAAGTAAATGTCCAATCATAGACTTTGTAGAATTAACCGCTAACTTATACGCATGGTCACCAAATGCTCCCTTAATCGCTTTCGTTTCAGTTGCATCATTTAAATGTGTACTAGTTCCGTGAGCGTTGATATATGAAACATCTTCTGCCTTAATTCCAGCTTCTTGCATTGCTAATTTCATTGCCTTTGTGGAACCTGAACCATCTTCCATAGGACAAGTAATATGAAATGCATCACAAGTTGCACCATACCCTACGATTTCAGCTAAAATAGTAGCATTTCTTGCTTTCGCTGATTCTAATTCCTCTAGCATAAGAATTCCTGCACCTTCACCAACAACGAAACCACTTCTATTTGCATCAAATGGAATAGACGCCATTTTAGGATCATCTGTTGTAGAAATCGCATTTAAACTGTCAAAGCCTGCAACTCCTGAAGCTGCAACTCCCGCTTCTGAACCACCTGTTATCATAGCATCTACTTCTCCATATTTTATTGAACGGAATGCTTCTCCAATACAATGTGTTCCTGTTGCACATGCAGTGCTAATAGAAAAACACTTTCCACGTAAACCAAGATCAATTGCTACATTACCTGCTGCCATATTGGATATAAACATAGGGACCATGAAAGGAGACACTCTTCTTGGCCCCTTTTCAAAACATCTCATTGTTTCATATTCCTGAGTTTTAATACCCCCTACACCAGAACCAACAATACAACCTATACGATCGGCATTTTCTTCCGTTACTACATATCCTGACATCTTCAATGCTTCTCTTGCTGCAACGATTGCATACTGACTAAACAGATCCAGTCTCTTACAAGCCTTTGGATCCAAATATTCTTTTCCATCAAAATCTTTTACTTCTGCTGCAACATTAACCTTAAATTTCTCAGAATCAAATTTCGTAATTGGACCTATTCCAACCTTGTTGTTTTTTAGACCTTCCCAGAATTCTTCTACATTATTTCCAATCGGGGTAATTGCCCCCATACCCGTTACTACAACTCTACGTTCCATTTCTTCTACCTCACTAGTCTCTACATATTCATTCCACCATTTACTTCTAGCACATGACCTGTAATATAACTTGCATTATCAGAAGCTAAAAAGCAAACAGCATTCGCAATATCTGTTGGTGTACCGATACGTTTCATTGGTAAGGAATCTAAAAGTTCTTGTTTCACTTTATCAGACAAAACATTGGTCATATCTGTTTGGATAAAACCTGGTGCAACTGCATTGACTGTAACTCCCTTGGCTGCAACTTCTTTTGCAATGCTCTTAGTAATTCCAATAATACCTGCTTTAGACGCACAATAATTAGCTTGCCCTACATTACCTGTTATTCCAACAACTGAAGCAATATTAATAATTCTTCCTTCGCGTTTCTTTAACATGTAACGAATTGCATGTTTACAGACATTAAATGTTCCCTTTAAATTTACATCAATTACATCATCAAATTCTGTTTCACTCATTCTAAGAAGTAAGTTGTCTTTCGTAATTCCTGCATTGTTTACAATAATATCAATACTGCCATATTCTTTTACTATGGAATCAATCATATCTTTTACTGCAGAAAAGTCATTCACATTGCATTGATAAGGTGACGCTTGACCACCCGCTTCCTTTATTTCCTTTACAACCTGTTCTGCTGCTTCCTTGCTTCCTGCATAGTTAACAATAACATTTGCGCCTTTACTGGCTAACTGAATTGCTACTTCTCTTCCAATACCACGACTGGCTCCAGTTACTAATGCAACTTTTCCTTCAAACATACCCGTCTCCCTTCCAAGATAGTTATCAACATTCCTTTGACATCTGATTTAATTTATCCAAATCACTAACAGAATTAATGCTGATAACATTAACCTTTCTTGAAATTCTCCTAATAAAACTACTCAATGTTTTTCCTGGTCCAATTTCAATAAATGTATCAACACCTTCATTTAACAATGTCTCAACAGCTTGCTGCCATTTTACAGATACATGAACCTGTTTTTCTAGGAGCGCTTTGATTTCACTTCTGTCTGCATCTGCTGCTATAACCTCAGCATTTACACTTGATACATATGGGGTGTTTCCCTCATGAAAAGTAACCTTTTTAAACTCTTCTCTTAACTTTTCCTCAACGCCTTCCAACATAACAGAGTGGAATGGTCCACTTACCTTTAATAGAACAGTTTTACGTGCTCCCGCCCCATCTAAACGTGCTTTTGCAAGTTCCACTGCACTTGTTTCGCCAGAGATTACAATCTGACCAGGACAGTTATAATTTGCAGGTTCAACTGGCTTTCCGATCTCCTTTGTAACTTCTTCACATATTTCCTCGATCTTTTCTGTAGCACCACCTATTATTGCAGCCATAGTTCCTTTTCCTGCAGGCACTTCATTTTCCATGTAAATTCCTCTTTTACGAACCATTTTAACTGCATCCGCAAATGATAATGTGCCATTGGCAACCAAAGCAGTAAATTCACCTAAACTTAAGCCAGCCGTATAATCTGGTTTTATATTTTTTAACTCTACTGCCTTCATAATACTTGTACTCGCTGTTAATATTGCGGCCTGTGTATATTCCGTTTTATTAATATCCTCATTTTCCTCAAAGCAAATTTTTTTAATGTCAAAGTCTAATTCTTGTTCAGCTATGTCAAAGATTTCTTTACTCTCTGAAAATACGTCATAAAATTCCTTTGCCATTCCAACAACTTGGGCTCCTTGACCAGGAAATACAAATGCCACCTTTCCCATCTCTACACCATCCTTCACACATATTAAGTCTACAAATGACTTGCCTATACAGTAAAAAGGCGCAAACTACTCCATTAGAGGAAGTTTGCACCCATTTTTTCTTATGCTAATTTTTCTTCTACATATTTTGCTGCATCACCAACTGTAATGATTTTTTCTAAATCTTCACTTGGAATTTCAATTTCGAACTTTTCTTCCATAGCCATAGCTAACTGGAATAAGTCTAATGAATCAGCTCCTAAGTCATCAATAAACTTTGTTGACTCAGTTAATTCCTCCACTGAAACATTTAACTCTTCTGCAACAATTTGTTTTAATTCATCTAATTTCATCTTTCTTCCTCCTAAAAAATTAATCATATACTTAATAAACATTGTTTATTATTTACCATCTAAGTAAACTTGCCCCCCAAGTCATTCCTGCACCAAAGGAACATATTACAATATAATCTCCACGACTCAACATTCCCTTCCGATTTACCTCATCTAGTAAAACTGGAACAGAAGCAGCTGACGTATTACCTGTCCTCTCCAAATTGCAAGGAAATTTGTCAAAGCTGAGTCCTAAATTTTTTGCTATTATTTCATTCATCCTCTTATTTGCCTGGTGTAATATAAAATATTTCACATCACCAATTTTAATGTCTGATTTTTCAATTACCCTAGTTATAAGAGCTGGTATCTCTTTTACAACAAATTTGTAAACCTCTCTACCATTCATATGTAAATAATCAATTCTACACTCATTTTTTATAATACAATTGCTGATTGGGCGCTGTTTGCAATGTATGACTTGATTCTTAGTGCCATCAGCCCCTAATTCACTGACAAACTCATGTTTACTCTTCCGCCTGACAACGACTGCTCCTGATGCATCTGCAAATAATACACAGGTTCCTCTATCCGAATAATCCGTAATCTTTGACAGTGTCTCAGATCCTATAATTAGTGCATTCTCTGCCATACCCGAATTCAGGTAACAGTATGCTGTATTTAAAGCATACACAAACCCTGCACATGCTGCATTGATATCAAATGCAATTGCTTTTGGTATATTCAATGCTTCTTGAACAAAGCAAGCAACACTTGGTGTTACGTAATCCGATGTTGCCGTAGCCACAATTATAATTCCTATATCATCCGGCTTCAATCCTGAGTTTTCAACAGCTCTTCTAGCTGCCTTAATAGCAAATTGCGTATTCTCTTCTCCACATGATACTCGCCTTTCCTTTATTCCAGTACGACTTTGAATCCACTCATCAGACGTATCAACCATACCAGTAAGTGCTTCGTTAGTAATAATACAATCGGGTAAATAACTCCCTGTACCAATCACTTTCATAATGCATCCCCTTATGTCTAAAAATACTTTGATAGTCAAAGTATATTATTTTATAGTTATGCTGTCAACTATTTTTTCCACATAAAGGATATTTGATTGATTGTAATGGGCTTGTTATAAACTTAACACTACTATGATACAATAACACAATATGAAACAGATTGCAATTAGCATGTTAGCCTATTCATGCTACTTTTAGAGATTTTTGCACCAACACAATCCCCCATAAAATGATAGTAATATGATATACATTTATCCTTAAAAAGAACCCCATAAACGATATTTCTATTTACTTAATAAGACAACGAACTGGTTTATTTTATGACCATTCCATAATGGGGTATATAGTTTACTCTTATATAAACAGATTTCCTGTCCAATTTTATGCTTAAATTATACTACAATTTGTTTACTGCTTCTTTCATCACCTTGGCAATATCATCATTTATTACTAAATCTGCCTTACTATCTGCCGATGTAGAACTCTTATTAATTAGCACTAAATTTTTCCCTCTAAAATAATTAATTAATCCTGCTGCTGGATATACAACTAAAGATGTCCCTCCTATAATAAGCGTATTTGCTTCAGATATAGCCTTTATTGCTCCACTTATTGTGGCATCATCCAGTCCCTCTTCATACAATACAACGTCTGGTTTTACAATTCCACCACACTTGTCGCATCTTGGCACACCATCTGCTTTCATTACATATTCTGCATCATAAAATTCCATACATCTTGTACAATAATTTCTTAATACAGAACCATGAAGTTCATATACCCTTTTACTTCCTGCAGCCTGATGTAACCCATCAATATTTTGCGTAACAATGGCTTTTAACTTACCCTCCTCCTCTAACTTTGCTAACGCAATATGACAATCATTCGGTTTTGCATCCGGATAAACTAAATTCTTTTTATAAAAATCAAAAAATTCCTCTGGATATCTCACAAAGAAGGAATGCGATACGGCCTGCTCGGGCGTAAAATTACGATTCAACCTTTTACTATAAAGTCCATTCGAACTACGAAAATCAGGTATTCCACTTGCAGTGCTTACCCCGGCTCCTCCAAAAAATACTATATTATTACTGCCCCTTATAATATCAACCAACTGATTCACTTTTTGATCCATAAAATCATCTCCGCACTATTTTATTCTTTTCTTTGTTTTCTTCATGATACACCTGCTCAGTATTTACATTCCATATATTATCCTTATTTTTTCTCCCAGTTACAATATTATCAACTGCCTCAAATGAAGTAACCATAGAGTGATCCATATTATTATAGCGATGTTGTCCATTTCTCCCCACACAATACAGATTTTCATACTGATTCAGATATTCAATTACTTTATCAATATCCTTATAACTGTCAAAGTACGCAGGATACGCCTTTTTTACCTTTTCTCTATGCCAATCTAGTACACACTCTCTGTCATCTATTATGCCCATTCGAACTAGTTCGTCTGCTGCCAGTGCTACACTCTCCTGGTCTGACATATTCCAGAATGAATCTCCCTCTTTACAGAAATACTCAAGTCCAACCCATACTTTTGTATCAACGTCTTCCACCAAATAAGGAGACCAGTTATTAAATATCTGTATACGTCCCAGTCTAACTCCTGTATCTTGTACATAAATCCAGCAATCAGGAACAACATCATTAAGCGTTTTTATCTTGGTAGTGTTTTTTATGTTTAATTTATCTATTAATAAACCTATTGTTACAAAGTCACGATATGGAAGATGATAAGCAATATCTTTAATTTTACTAGGTACCGTGCTCCCCATACTCGCTATAAGATCCTTAATTGCCATTGAGGAAATTACTATATCTGCTTCCTTCCTAACTTTACAATCCTTTGCATCTTTATACGAAACAGCACTTATGCACTTTCCACTCAGCTCAACATTACTTACCTTAGCACCATTTGTAATGGTTCCACCCATTTTTTTGATTTCATCTGCGACAATCTCCCAAAGTTGGCCTGGTCCATATTTAGGATAAATAAATTCTTCAATTAAAGATGTCTCCACTTCCCTATTATCTTTTTGAATAATCTTAGAAAACATATCCTTTACAATAGTCCTTATAGAAAGTCCTTTTACCCTTTGTGATCCCCAATCAGCTGATATTTCGCTCGGATGCCTTCCCCATAGCTTCTCTGTATATCCTTCAAAAAACATCGCATACAATACACGTCCAAATCTATTTATATAGAAGTTCTCTAAAGAATTCTCTGGCAGTTTATGTACACAGGATTTTAAATAACTGCATCCAGCTTTCATGGTCTTAACCAATCCCATATTTATAAAAGTCTGAGGTTTCATAGAAATTGGATAATCGAAAAACTTCTTCTTATAATAAATTCGTGAAACTCTCTGTCTAACAAGCATAACCCTGTCCTCTTTTTCTGGATCAGGTCCTCCCTGCTTTAGCGTTTTTTCTCTACCTAACTTCTTATCATCATAAGCTGGTTCTCCCTGAATAGGCATAATATTTTCCCACCATTCCTGTACCATCTTATTCTTTGAGAAAAATCTATGTCCACCAATGTCCATTCTATTTTCCTTATACTTGACGGTACGTGAGATTCCGCCTATTTCATTTGTCTCTTCCAATAGTTCTACTTCATACTCATTCGATTGTTTTAATAAATTATATGCCGCAGTCAGTCCAGCAGGCCCAGCACCAATAATAATAACTTTTTCCATTACATAATTCCTCTTCTAGTCTCTTTTTATTGACCTAAAGATGCATAATATAGATTCTAAAAATATCATATCATACTATAGCATATTTCTCAAAATCTATATCTACACCTTATGAAAAAAATTTTTTTAAGTAATTCCTCTGAACCCAGTACTATACTTAATATCATTGTCTAATAAGCTCCCCCTATATAGTTCATCCCCACTCATTTCTCCTTAATTGAACATTTTCGCCCTCAACTACTACCTTCATTTCATCCAGAGTTACTATTGTATATATAGTTTTATAAACAATCAGTACCACCGGCTAAGCC
>DBKX01000245.1:3126-3637 GCA_002297865.1 Lachnoclostridium sp. UBA739 | reverse complement strand
GAGCAAGCCAAAATATAGAGTTGCATGAAAAAACTATATCGGGAGAAGAGGCTTTTTATTTAAGCCTAAATTGGGGAGTGCATGGTTTTTGCTTATATCCTATGTCTCTTTTGAATGACGTTGTATTGGATGAAAACATATTTAATGCTGATGAATATTTGACCCGGTTGCTTTTCTTGAAAGCAACAAAATAGTAAAAAGTGAAAGTGTCTTTTATTATTGGCAAGGAAATAGTGACGCTATAACTAAAAAATGGAAGCCCTATAGAATTCAGGCTTTACGTTGTGATAACCTTGTGATAGGTCTATTTGATAAATATCATTTAGACAAGGAAAAAAAAGGGGCTTATATGGCAAGAAGTGTTGCAGATCGTTACTATATGCTCAAATTGATACATGAAAATTCGTGGAACTTGCAAGAAAGAAAAGAGGCTCTCCAAATCTTTATTGAAAGTTTTAACTTTTTGACTTTCACTATGGTTTTGCAAACAAGAAGATTAAAAGCGATTATT
>DBKX01000245.1:0-3064 GCA_002297865.1 Lachnoclostridium sp. UBA739 | reverse complement strand
AGTCTCAGTCGTTGTTGTTAGTTATAATTCTTCTGAATTTATAATACAGACGTTAGATAGCATCAAACGTCAAACTTATTCAAATTTGGAATTAATAATTTCTGATGATTATTCAAAAGACGATACTGTTCAGAAATGTAATGATTGGTTAAAGCTAAACAGTCAGCGTTTTGTTAGAACACAATTGATTAGTCCAAATGAAAATACAGGTATTCCTGCTAATTGTAATCGAGGAATAAAGACGGCTCAAGGAGAATGGATAAAAATAATAGCAGGAGATGATATATTACTGCCTCAAAGCATAGAATTTTTAATGAAAGATGTAACTATTGATAAAAATATAATAGTAGGCGGGATACAGAACTTTGTTGAAGGAAACGAAGGAGAGTTATCAATTTCTCCAAAACAAAAGTGCAATGGCTATGATTTCTTCTTTAAGTGGAATGCTAAAAGACAATATAGATATCTTTTGTTGCATCGACCTGGTTTTGCTGCAGGGGCATTTATCAGGCGTTCTCTTTATGACAAGATAGGTTATTATGATGAGAGATATAGGTATATGGAGGACTTGCCTTTTTGGATAAAAGCAACAAAAGCGGGGGTGAAAATTTGGAAATGCGATTCTGTTGTTGCTTTATATCGTATCCATGATAGTGTTTCTCATGCTCAGGATAAAACTTATGTAAATCAGAAATATTATGATTGCATAAAGAAAGTTGATAGGGAATGTTTGATGAAAAACGTCCCTTGGTATTGTCTTTCTTTTTGGGAGTCGATATTACTGTATCATTTCCGTTATTGGGTACTGATTCATATATTTAAAAACAAACGTTCTCTTTTGGGGAATTTGTTCTCAAAAGTAACAAGTTGCCTAAGAATAGAACGATTCTTTAATCCTTTAGAGGATTATATATACAATAAAATTTATAAGTGACATGAAAAAAAATATTATAACCGTAACCTCACCATTACTTCCCAATCTTGGTGAGTTTACAGAAATGCTCAAAGATATTTGGGAAAGTAAATGGATAACCAATAATGGCTCTTATCATCAGCAGTTGGAGAAAGCATTGGCAGAATATCTGAAAGTCCCATACGTAAGCCTCTTTACAAATGGTACTTTGCCGCTCATTACTGCTTTGCAAGCTTTGCGAATCACAGGTGAGGTTATCACGACTCCGTATAGTTTTGTGGCTACTACACATGCACTATGGTGGAATGGAATAAAACCTGTGTTTGTGGACATCGACCCAAAAACAGGTAACTTGGATCCTAATAAGATAGAGGCAGCCATTACGCCACGAACCACAGCCATCATGCCTGTCCACGTGTATGGTCAACCATGTGATGTAGATGCCATTCAAGCCATAGCGGACAATTATGGTCTGAAAGTCATCTATGATGCTGCTCATGCTTTTGGAGTAGAAGTAAATGGTGAAAGTATTCTGAATGCAGGAGATATGAGCACATTGAGTTTTCATGCCACGAAGGTCTATAATACGATAGAAGGTGGTGCTATGACTATGCACGATGAGAAAACCAAGAAGCGTATAGATTATCTTAAGAACTTTGGCTTTGCCAATGAGACAACTGTTGTAGGACCTGGCATTAATAGTAAAATGGACGAAATCCGTTCTGCTTATGGTATTTTGAACTTACGTCAAGTCGATGCAGCTATAGAGGCTCGTCATCAAGTTGCTATCAAGTATAGAGAGGCATTGAAAGATGTCGAGGGTATCACCTATTTTGAGGATATACCTCATGTCAAGCACAATTACAGTTATTTCCCAATATTTGTCGATGCAGAGAAATATGGCATGACTCGTGATGAACTATATTTCAAGATGAAGGAGCTGGATGTTTGGGGACGTCGCTATTTCTACCCACTCATTAGTACATTCTCTACTTACCGTGGATTGGAAAGTGCAGCTCCAAGCAACTTGCCTAATGCGCACAAAATGGCAGAGTCTGTCATCTGTCTCCCGATGCACCATGGATTGACCGATGATGATGTGCAAAGAGTAATAGAATGTATTGTCAAGAAATAGATAAACAAAAGTCATGATATATATCAAAAACATTAGTTTGAACAACTTTAAGTGTTTTGAATCAACTTCTTCTTTGGAGTTGGGAAAGTTAACACTTTTGACAGGTGCTAATAGTACTGGCAAGAGCTCGCTGATCTATAGTATCTTGGGGGTGCTGCAAAGTAGTGGCTTCCCATTAAGGTTTTCTGCAAATGGAATTTATATACAAATGGGAAACTTTTTAGAGATGGTATTCAAACATGACTCCAGCCGACTAATTAGAATGAATTTCACGTTGGTTAATACGGAAGAAAATAATGAATATCGTCTGATGACAGAGTGGAAAGGTGATTCTGTAGGAAACCCAATTATAAAACAGATAGAATGTAGAAGTAACTATTTTCACTTGCAAATTGATAATATGGACAAACTTGAGGGACAAATTTTAAACTTGGAACTTGATCCTGAGAAAAATAATAATAGAGAAGAGTATGAGGAAGCTCTTTCTTTTGCCTCAAAACAACCAGAAAGAGAAAACTCTTATATTAGATTAGTAGAATACCTGAAGTATATTGCTCGAAAGACTTCTATCAAAAAATATGTTTTGCAAGATGGATTCCTTATGGAGAAAATAAAGCCGGAAGTTAAATATCCGTTATTTTTTGTTCTTCAGGATATAAAGTCTTTATTCGAAAAGTACAATCAGCATGTCAATTATATCAGTTCCTATCGTCAGCCTGCCAAACGTATTTATACAGAAGAGCCAGTTACATCTGGCAAGATTGCTACATCTGGAGAAGGTTTTATCAATGAACTTCTTAAATGGAAAGATGAAAAGAACGAAAAGTTCACTCAATTCGTTGAAGCGATGAAGTCTATGGAGTTATTGGACGACATAGAGCCTTCTCGTTTGGGCGCGGGACAATTTAAAGTTGGAGTGCGAGTGCATAAGGATGACGAAATTGTAAACTTGGGAGATGTCGGCTTTGGCATCTCTCAAATCATGCCAATTATCATAGGCGACGTGGAATTAGGGA
>DBKX01000011.1:2995-5090 GCA_002297865.1 Lachnoclostridium sp. UBA739 | reverse complement strand
ATAGTAGATACGGCAAGAGTTAATGATGTAGCCAGTACACATAATTTCTTGAGTGTTTTGTTAAACATTCCTTCATCTCCTTTAAAATTTTCAAATTAGGCAATTATAGCCTGTACTTTTCATTCAACGAATGAACTTTTCCTCCTCTCTATATGAATTCAAGGTTTTCCCTTACAATAAGTTTAATCAAATTTGCACAAAGAATCAATATACATTTGTGCATTCTTACTCACTTTAAACATATACTAAAATACACTACTAGCAATTCATACGAAAATTTGCTAACATATTGTGCAGGAATTTTACATACAAAAGGGGTATTTTATATGAAACATAACACCAGAAAATTAGCTGTATCAGGTCTCCTAGTTACAATCGCAACAGGTAAAAAAGATAAGCCAAAACAGAATACAATATGTAATGTATTCCTAGTTTTGGCTTATCTTTCTATATCTTTTTTAATAAGCGGATTACAATTGCTTTAGTACTTCCATTGGATTTTCTTTTATAAGAATCTCGCTATGCTCTTCCAGATACCCCATCTGGAAATGTTCCTTTTTCAAATCAGATGTAAATTCATTGGCTTGCAAAAGAAATGTTCGCTTCGTACTATCGTCCTCGTTTGTCAAATCGGATACCAAATAATAGTTTCCTTTATCCTTATAAAGTTTGCCTGGTACTTCTGGTGCTGCTTTACAAAAACTCTCCACAACATCAAAATTCATAAACTCTAAGATATACTTTTCTGGAACTACATTCGTAACATCTTTCATCTCTTGCTCTTGCGAGGCGTCTGTTGATAGAATTTCTGAAACTTCCTTAGCAGAAGCGATTTCTTCCATACTTTCTTTCAAAACCTCTCTCTTTTTCACAGCTTCTTTTAATAATTCCTCAAGTTTTTCTTTCTCCACGTCTGTTTCGTCCTCAATCACATCAAACAACGTGTCTAAGGTCTTATCTAACAATCGTTCTGGCGCTTCATCTGTAAAGCACAACTCAACTTGATGATTAGATAAAAATGTTGCCTGCACAGCTGATATTCTTTCCGAGATCTGATATCCAGCCTCAATTCCCTTATCAATAATCTGCTTCATGAATTCTGATGCACGTTCATTATCCCCACAAATGTCATCTAACTCATAACCCATCTCAATAATCTCATGCTCTTCCATTGTGCATTTCACTGTATGCGCATTCAATTTCATAAATATCATAATGAAAACCTCAATTCTACACACCTAATACATTTCCTGTCCCCGTGTGAAAAGTACAGGATCTATCATAAAACTGTTACGTTGTATTTTCTTAGTTAATATATTATATATCATGTTTTATTAGCACTGTCAAGTAACGAGTGCTAATTCTGTGAAAATGTTTTTTCTATGGATGATATACCTTTTCCTGTCAGATACTATTTGTATTATTTTAATTATTACAACTTAGAAAGGAACTATACCAATGTTTGTGCCAGATAGAATTATTTTTGAAAATGGTACTCTTGATTATGAGATGGGTACACGAATATTTGATCATTTTAAAGACAAAAATGGGGTTGAAATCATCCATAGCCCTTCCAATAAAGTGAAGTCTTATATCGAGGGCGACAGCATTGCCCAGACATATCAAAATGGAAAAAGAACTCTTGTTGTAAGCAAAAAGCGCATTGGCGCCTTCCAAACGTGCAAACCTAGTGCTGACTATATGCTTCCTTTAGTAAGCGGCTGTATGGGACAATGCGAATACTGCTATCTTCATAAACAGTTGGGCGATAAACCATTTGTCCGTGTCTTCGTTAATCTAGAGGACATTTATAGAAAAGCGAAATCTTACATGGACTCACCAGACAGAGATGTCACTGTGTTTGAAGGTTCTGCAACTTCTGACCCTCTATGCATCGAACCGTATGCAAAGTCATTAAAAAATACGATTCTATTCTTTGCGAACGAGCCAAGAGGACGTTTCCGATTTGTAACCAAGTATGCCGACGTTGATGGACTTCTGGATTTACCACATAACGGGAAAACTGAGATTCGCTTTAGTATTAACACCGAATACGTCCGTTCCAGTTACGAGCATTGCACCGCAGTAATAGATG
>DBKX01000011.1:0-2986 GCA_002297865.1 Lachnoclostridium sp. UBA739 | reverse complement strand
GTTCATGCGGCAGCTAAAGTAATGAACGCTGGATATCCAGTCGGTTTTCTGATTGCCCCAGTTTTCTTATATGAAAATTGGAAACATGAATATAAGGATGTTATATGGAAACTAAAAGATGCTTTGCCAGAAAATTATCCATATCCTTTATTCTTTGAAGTCATTACACATCGTTTTACTCCAAAAGCCAAAGAGTTAATTGGTGATATTTTTCCTGATTCCACACTGCCAATGAATGAGGAAGAGCGAACTTATAAACATGGTCAGTTTGGGTACGGAAAGTATACTTATAAGAAGGAAGATATGCGGGATGTGAAAGCGTTTTTCCAAAAGGAGCTTATGGAAGCGTTTCCGGAGTGTGAGATAAAGTATATTATATAATTTATGTAGAATGAAAGAAGGAGCCTACCTTGTCGATAGACTCCCTCATTTTTTATTTCACTTCCATAACTTCAGTATTCACTTCAACATCACCAGTTGTCAAAATATTGATAGATTGATTATCTGGTAAGTTTGTAATGATAAATGGTGTTGCAATATCAGCAGCATTATTACGGATATATTCTAAATCGAATTCCATTAACTTATCGCCACGTTTTACTTTATCACCATCATTTACAAATACATTAAATCCTTGACCTTCTAACTTAACAGTATCAATACCTACGTGAATTAAAGCTTCTAATCCACTGTCAGTTACAAGACCGATTGCGTGTTTGGAAGGAAATACAAAAGCAATTTCACAATCCATTGGTGCATATACAACATTGTCAGTTGGAACAATGACAATACCGTCACCCATCATTTTCTCAGAGAAAGCTGGGTCTGGAGCAGTTGTTATACTATCAACTTTACCTTTTAGTGGGCAAGCGAAAACAACACTTTCTGTGTTTTCCTTTGTTGTAGTTTCCTGTTTTGCTTCAGGTGCTGATTCACTACCTAAATCAATTTCGACTGGATTCTCTAAATAATCTTCTAAGTTTGATTTAATTACAGAAACTTTTGGTCCATAAATAATCTGAACACCTTTACCTTTGCAAATAACACCTGCTGCTCCGGACTGTTTTAACATTCCTTCATCCACTTTTTTCTCATCTATAACAGTACAACGAAGTCTTGTTGCGCAACAGTCTACATCAGAGATATTATCTACGCCACCAAGACCTTTTACAATCATGGCTGAAACGATATCTTTGTCAGCGCCTGCATTTTCTTTCTTATCCTGTTTTGCAGCATTTACATCTGCTCTTGTGTAAAGTTTTACTTCCTGAGAATCATCTTCACGACCTGGTGTCTTGTAATTAAATTTCTTAATTAAGAAATAGAATAAACCATAGTAAACCAAGAAGTAACCAATTCCCACGATAACAACCCAGATCCAGTTTGTCTTAGCATTTCCTTGTAAGATACCGAATAATGTTAAGTCAATTAAACCACCTGAGAATGTCATACCAACGCCTACATTAAATACATGCATAAGCATATACGCTAAACCTGCAAATACACAGTGAATTACATATAACAATGGAGCAACAAATAAGAATGTAAACTCGATTGGTTCTGTAATACCTGTAATCATAGCAGTTAAAGCTGCAGAAAGAAGTAATCCACCAGCGACCTTACGTTTTTCAGGTTTTGCAGCCTGATACATAGCAAGTGCAGCTCCTGGTAAACCAAAAATCATTAATGGGAATTTACCAGACATAAATCTAGTTGCAGCAACACTGAATTTTGAGATAGAACCATCTGCTAACTCAGCAAAGAAAATGTTCTGCGCACCTTCGATTAACTGTCCACCTACTACTGCTGTGCCACCAACGGCTGTCTGCCAGAAAGGTAAGTAGAATACGTGATGTAATCCGAATGGAATTAATGCACGTTCCATAAAACCATATACCCAAGTTCCAGCGTAACCAGAACGTAATACAAGATCACCTACTGCGTAGATGCCTTCCTGAATTGCTGGCCAGATAAAGGACATTAAAATACCAACAAATAGATAAACAACTGCTGAAATAATAGGTACAAATCTTGAACCTCCGAAGAATGAAATAACCTGAGGAAGCTCAATCTTATAGTAGCGGTTGTGTAGGGCTGCTACACCTAATCCTACGATAATACCACCGAAAACACCCATCTGTAAGGATGAAATACCTACTGTGTCCGCAATAGAACCACTTGGAAGTACTTCTGCAAGATTTCTTATGTTAATCATTGCAGAGATAGCAGAATGCATAACAAAGTATGCAATTGTCGCAGACAAAGCTGCAACTTCTTTTTCTTTCTTTGCCATTCCGATTGCAACACCCATTGCAAATAAAATAGGTAAGTTTGCAAATACAATATTACCGCATTCATTTAGAATTAAAAGAAAGTTATAGAGTAATGTTCCTTCGCCTAAAATTTTTGTTAACCCATATGCTTCTACCATTGTTTGGTTAGTAAACGAACCGCCGATTCCTAAGAAGAGACCAGCTACTGGTAAGATAGCAATTGGTAACATAAATGAACGACCTACTCTTTGTAAAACACCAAAAATTTTATCTTTCATTTTGCACCTCTTGTCTTTAAACTTTTGTATTTACATATTTAGTATATGGAAATGCAATAGAAAAGTAAAATGGTATTTGGTGGTAATTTTTATTTCTCTCTGTAATGCTGGTTAAACACTTCTTTTTGCAGCATCCATTCTCGACCATATTTTGTTGCACCATGATTCTTCATAAAGTTGCGAGCTGCATCGCAAGAGATTCCATAAAGGTCAGAAGCTTCTTTTGCACTGATTAACTTTGAGTTATCCATTTTTTCTGTCTTATCTCGGATATAACGTATTTGATTGACAGTTCCACATAATAAACAGAATGCTTTTTCTAAATCTGCTTCTTCTACTTCTTCTTTTACCAAATCTAAGACTGTCTCGGATATCTTCTGTATTTTATCAGTATATAAGTCTTCATACTGGAATGTATCAACTATCTTGTATTTA
>DBKX01000129.1 GCA_002297865.1 Lachnoclostridium sp. UBA739 | reverse complement strand
TAATCTCTTTTTTCCACTAACTCATATACCTTGGTTACTACTTCTTTTAAATAATCTAAAAACTTCATATGGTCGTTTTTCGATGCTTTTCTAAAACGCTCTAGGTTTAAACTGAAATAAGGCGCCTTATCTGTAACAAACTTTAGAGTTCCATTATAAGATTCAATTAATTCTGGTATCTTGCTAATATCCACTCTTGCCTTCTCATACATTACTATTTTAACTATATCATTCATCTGTTTCAACTGTGTTATATATGCTTTGTGTGCAATTGATTTTATTAGGGCAATATAAAGTAAATAATTAACGCTACTTGGCATGTCTCCAAAACGATCTGTCAATTCTTCCTGCATATCCAAATACTCATCTTCATTCTGAATTTCTGCAATTCGTTTATATATCTCAAGCTTCTGAAACTCGCTTTTAATATAAGTTGCCGGAATATATGCATTTAGGTTTACATCTACTGCAGTTTCAAATTCATCTTCCATAGAAGTTTCACCCTTTAATGTTCGAACGGCATCATTTAACATTTTGCAGTACAAATCATAACCAACCGCCTCCATGTGTCCATGCTGTTTCGATCCAAGCAAATTTCCTGCTCCACGAAGTTCTAAATCTCTCATTGCAATCTTAAAACCAGAACCTAAATCTGTGAATTCTTTAATTGCCTGAAGTCGTTTTTCAGCCACTTCTCTTAACATTTTGTCTCTCTTATACATTAAAAATGCATAAGAAGTTCGATTCGAACGTCCAACACGTCCACGTAATTGATAAAGTTGTGATAGTCCAAGTTTGTCTGCATCATCAATAATCATTGTATTCACATTTGAAATATCTAATCCTGTCTCAATAATGGTTGTTGCTACAAGTACATCAATCTCACCATTAATAAAATCAAACATAATCTTTTCTAATTCTCTCTCATGCATCTGACCATGAACAAAAGAGACACTTGCTTCTGGCACAAGCTTAGCAACACTCATTGCAACTTCATCAATATTATTTACACGGTTATACACGTAATAAACCTGACCACCGCGATTTAATTCTCTGTTTATTGCCTCTCGAACAATTTCATCATTATGCTCTAGAACAAAAGTCTGAATCGGCTGCCGATCAACTGGTGGTTCTTCCAGCACACTCATATCACGAATCCCAACAAGACTCATATGAAGCGTCCTTGGAATTGGAGTTGCAGATAAGGTTAATACATCAACGTCTTCCTTCATCTGCTTTATCTTTTCCTTATGGGTTACACCAAAACGCTGTTCCTCATCCACAATTAGAAGACCCAAGTTTTTAAATAAAACATCTTTGGAGAGAAGTCTATGAGTTCCCACTACGATGTCAACCTGGCCGCTCTTTAATTTTTCTACTGTCTTCTTCTGTTCAGATGCGGTTCGAAAACGACTCATCATCTCAATGGTAATAGGAAAATCCTTCATTCTCTGCACGAATGTACTATAATGCTGCTGTGCTAAAATAGTCGTTGGCACTAGATATGCAACTTGTTTTCCATCTGATACCGCCTTAAATGCTGCTCGAATGGCAATTTCCGTTTTTCCATATCCAACATCACCACATATTAGACGATCCATAATTTTCGCACTTTCCATATCCCTTTTCGTAGCTTCAATTGCCGCTAATTGATCATCCGTTTCCTGATATGGGAACATTTCTTCAAATTCCGTCTGCCAAACCGTATCTTCTCCAAAGCAATACCCCTTCTTGGACTGTCTTATCGCATATAATTTAACTAATTCATTGGCAATATCTTTAACAGCACCACGAACTTTCGCCTTAGTATGCTTCCATTCAATTGAGCCTAACTTATTGAGTTTAGGCTTCTTAGCATCTGCCCCAGCATATTTTTGAAGCACATCTAGTCCCGTTGCCAGCACATACAGAATTCCTTCTTCTGCATATTCGATTTTAAGATAATCCTTGGTAACATTATCTACTTCGATTTTCTCAATTCCGCGGTAAATACCAACCCCATGATTCTCATGAACAACATAGTCTCCAATATTTAAGTCTGTAAAACTGTTAACTTTCGTACCCTCATAAACACGTTTCTTTTTCTTCTTTTTTCGTTCAGCTCCGAATATATCTCCTTCAGAAATTACAACAAACTTAATCAATGGATATTCAAAGCCATGATGAAGGTTCCCGTATGAAACCATTATTTCACCTTTATTTACAACTCTTTCAAGGTCCTCGCTATAAAAAGAAGGCAAATCATGTTCTCCAATATCCTCACTTAGTCGTTTGGCTCTTGTCCTTGAATTTGAGAGCAGTACAACTCGATACCCTCTCTCTTTCCAATGTTTCAAGTCCTTGATTAACATCTCAAAATTATTCTGATAAGACTGAATTGACTTTACCGAAAGGTTTTCCTTTGCCTTAACTACAAATTCTTTCACATTATAATCTAATGTACTAATAATTATTAAGGGACGATTGTTTAATTTAGCCTGAATTTCACTTAGAGAATAAACCGCTTCAATCTGTCTTGGCAAAATGTATCCTTGCTGAATTCGATGCATCATACTTTCACGAAACTCTAATTCAACTGCACTTCCACGTTCCATACAGCGATTTGGTTCATCTAAAAAAAATAGGCATTCCTGATCTCTAAAATAATCAAAGAAACTTACAGTATTCTGATAGAAATACAAAATAAAGCTTTCCATCCCCATGGAACCACTATACATCTCAAGCTTTTCTTGAAACTCTTCCACTACCTCTTGTATTCTTCTAGCCTCATCAAACTTCTTTTCCTTTTTTAACTGCGCTGCATAGGTTTCCTTTTCTTTTTGTATCTCTTTTAACCCCATTGAAAGTCTAGCCGGATCAAGTACAATTTCAGTCGCTGGATAAATTGTAATAGAATCTATTTGCTCTATAGAACGTTGACTTTCCACATCAAAAGAACGAATGGTGTCAATTTCATCGTCCCATAACTCAATTCTATAAGGACAGTCATCTGTCAAAGGGTAAATATCCAAAATACCTCCACGCACAGCAAATTGCCCAGGTCCTTCAACCTGAGCTACTCTCTCATATCCAATATGAACTAGCTGTTCCCTCATCTCATCTACGTTGATGACAGATGCGGTCTTAAGCTTAATGACTTTGCTTGCAATCATCTCCACAGGAAGAACCCTGTCTATTCCACCATCAATGGTCATAATGATTGTAATAGGTTTTTTCTCAATCAGTTTCTGAATAATCTGAAGTCTTTGCCTTACAATTGCATTTCCATGAATGTCTGCATTATAAAAAATAATATCTTTCGCTGGATACAAATAAACCTCTTTATCAAAAATGCGATAATCGTCATATATTTCTTTAGCCTTGCTTTCTGAGTATGTCACAATAACCTTAACTGGAAACTTTTCACTTAATGCATAAATGAAATGTCCCTTTTGTGAATCAATTGCTCCTGTAATATGAATCGGCTGAACTCCTGTCTTTAAAAGTTCTTTGATTGTATTGTATTCTTTTAATTCATTTAACGGTTCTACAAATGTTTTCACTCTTCATAACTCCATTTCGCTTATACTTCTCTAACTCAAATGCTATATATTAATTTCTACTTTTCTATTATATTGATTCATAGTATATTGCATGCCCCTCAAAATCAGATCTGTACAAGCATCAGACGCACGTCCCAACGCCAATCGTACTATTGGCTCTTCCTCTTTTGGAAATCTGCCAAGTACATAATCTGCCAAATCCCAACCTTCTGGTTTATTGCCAACACCTACTCGAATTCTAGGAAATTCCTGCGTTCCAAGATGGTTAATAATACTCTTAATGCCATTATGCCCACCTGCACTGCCTTTTGGACGGACACGTAACTGTCCAACATCCAAACTAATATCATCATAAATAATAATGATATTTTCTGCTGGAACTTTATAAAAATCTGATAGTTCTCTTACACTTTCACCACTTAAATTCATATATGTCTGAGGCTGTGCTATAATCACTTTTTGTCCTTCAATAAATCCGCTGCCACAAATAGCTTTGTGTTTTTTCATATTCAACGGAATATTATAATTATCTGATATTCTTGTAATGGCATCAAAGCCAATATTGTGGCGTGTTGCTTCATATTCTCTAGATGGATTTCCTAATCCAACAATAATGTACATGTTCTCTTCCTCCATTTTGTTTACTTCCAACTATGGTCAGTCATATTGTATTTTCGTTGAAATTCTTCTGTTCTATATTCTTCGTCACGTTCGTGACTTTTAAAATCTTTATTTGATTTCAAAAAATAATCATATTGATTACTATGTTTCCCCCCGCCGATAGGGTCATCCCACGTGCAATCAATGTTATACCACACATCTCCAATTTGAACAATATTCCATGCATGTGGTTCTCCGTCTGCTATTCCTGTTATTATTCTACTGTTTACTCCAGCTTCTTCAAACATCTTATAAGCCATATTAGCATATCCTTGGCATGCAGTTACATTGTTTTTTAGTCCTTCATATGCTGAATTATATTTTACCGTTAAATCATATGAGGTATTCTCTATAATATAATCATGTATCTTTTTTATCTTTTCATACTCTGATTTATTTTCAATTTTTAACTCTTTCAAAATTTGTTCAATTCTTTTATTAACCCAATCAGTCTGTGTTTTTGTTTCACTATAATCAAATTTATAGTGTATTGTATACATACCTGCTCCACTAATCCAAGCAGTATATCCACGATACTTATTTTTCATATAATCAAAGTCATCTGTTGACTCCTTATCATCAATTAAAAATGCTTCTTCTACACTACTTTTTGCAAACGCTTCTATGTCCTTTTTGGAACCCACATATTGAACCCTAACAGTTTCGTCTCCTGCCTTTAATGCCTCATAAACTATTTTTACTGTCTCCTCTTTTGTCGGCACAATGTTTAATGTTTGTGCCATGGATGCAACATCAAGTTTAATCTCATCGGCGTATACTAATCCTGCCAATGCTACAAGCAAGATAGAAACCACGTAGAAAGTAACTTTCTTCAAGTCCATTCCTCCTTTATCACTTTAACTTTATTCGCTATTCTACTATATGTCAAGAGAAACGGATATTAGCTCAATACTATTATACGAAATGAAAGGGATTGCCGAAAGACAATCCCTTATTATGTACAAATTATTTTCTTCTATTAAATTACTCTACATCGGATGCTGCAGTTTCTTCCATTGCCTCTTCTTCAGCGTTTGCAGCTACCTCATATTTTTCAAGAATAATTGATTGTATTTTCTCACGAGTCTCTGAATTAATTGGATGAGCAATATCTCTATATTCTCCATCGCCTGCTCTACGACTTGGCATTGCGATGAACATTCCTTTCTCACCTTCGATTATTTTGATATCATGTACAACAAATTCGTTATCCAGTGTAATTGAAACAACTGCTTTCATCTTTCCTTCTTTATTTACTTTTCTAATTCGAACGTCTGTAATTTGCATTCGTATATCCCCCTTTAGATTTATAAAAAGTATCTTTCGTTTTTCTCAACGACTATTTTAATATTATCAGGCTCACCTACATATGTGGTATTTGCCCTTATTGTATCTCTACTTTCCACGATACAATTCTCAATGTATACATTATCTCCTATGTATACATCATTCAACACAATTGAATTTTTAATAGTACAATTGTTACCTACATAAACTTGCTTAAATAAAATTGAATTCTCAACTGTTCCATTGATTATACAACCACTGGACACTAAGCTGTTCTTTACTGAAGATCCCACATTGTATTTTGCAGGTGGTAAATCTTCTACTTTTGAATAGATATCAGGATATTGCTTAAAGAAGTAATCCCTTATATCCTTCTTCAGGAAATCCATGTTTGTTTTATAATAAGAGTCAACTGAAGCAATATTTCTCCAGTAGCTGTCCATGTTATAAGCATAAATTCTCTTAACCCCTTTATATCGAATTAAAATATCCTTGACAAAATCATGTCTTTCTTCTTGTTCAGCCTTTTCAATTAATTCAATTAATTGCCTTCTTCTAATAACATAAACACCAATAGAAACTGTATTGGCACTTGTTACGATAGGCTTTTCTTCAAATTCTGTTATTCTTCCCTCCTCATCTGTTTTTACTACACCGAAACGGTGCGCATCTTCCCCTTCAGGAAGCTGTTTTGTCACAACTGTGATGTCTGCTTTCTTGGAAATATGATATTCCAACACCTTATTATAATCTATTTTATATACACCATCACCTGAGGCAATGACTACATAAGGCTCATGACTATTTTTTAGAAAACTTAGGTTTTGTGCAATTGCATCTGCAGTTCCCCTATACCAGAATCCATTATCAGCTGTAATTGTTGGAGTAAAAACATAAAGTCCACCTTGTTTTCTTCCAAAATCCCACCATTTAGATGAGTTCAGATGCTCATTTAATGACTTAGCATTATATTGTGTAAAAACTGCTACTTTTTGAATATGTGAATTAGACATATTACTTAAGACAAAATCTATACTACGATATCCACCAGCAATCATCATTGCAGCGACTGCTCTTTTATTGGATAATTGTTTCATGCGCGCACTATTACCGCCAGCTAAAATTATTCCTATTGCCCTCATAGCTTTTCACCTGCCTTGATTAACGTTCCACCGCTTTCCAATATACCATC
>DBKX01000213.1:3362-3528 GCA_002297865.1 Lachnoclostridium sp. UBA739 | reverse complement strand
TCACCTTCAATTATGGCCTTAAATCCACGAATTGTTTCTTTTAATGGTACGTATTTTCCTGGAACTGATGTAAAGTTCTCCGCAACATGGAATGGCTGTGATAAGAAACGCTGTATTCTTCTGGCACGAGAAACGGTTATTTTATCCTCATCTGACAGCTCTTCCC
>DBKX01000213.1:0-3321 GCA_002297865.1 Lachnoclostridium sp. UBA739 | reverse complement strand
TGCAATGATATCTTGTAATTCTGCATAACTTTGAAGAATTTCCTGCACCTTTCTAGCAGTTTTATAATGTTCTTCGCCGACCACATCTGCTTCCAAAATACGTGAATTGGACTCCAGCGGATCAACTGCTGGGTAAATACCTTGTTCTACTATTTTTCTTGACAAAACGGTTGTGGCGTCCAAATGTGCAAACGTAGTAGCTGGGGCTGGATCTGTTAAGTCATCGGCTGGCACATATACTGCTTGTACAGAAGTTACCGAACCATTTTTTGTAGAAGCAATACGTTCTTGCAGTTCACCGACCTCTGCTGCCAAAGTAGGCTGATACCCAACGGCAGATGGCATTCGTCCTAATAGGGCAGACACTTCAGAACCAGCTTGTACATATCGGAAAATATTATCCACGAACAAAAGAACATTTTGATGTTTTACATCACGAAAATATTCTGCCATAGTAAGTCCTGTTTCCGCCACCCGCATTCTGGCACCAGGAGATTCGTTCATCTGACCAAATACCAACGCTGTCTTTTTAAGGACTCCACTTTCTTTCATCTCCGACCACAGGTCATTTCCTTCTCTGGAACGCTCACCTACTCCGGTAAAAATAGAATAACCACCTTGCTCCGTAGCTATGTTTCGAATCAATTCCTGAATCAGAACAGTCTTACCTACTCCAGCTCCACCAAAAAGTCCAATTTTTCCGCCTTTTGCGTAAGGGGCTAATAAGTCGATAACTTTAATGCCTGTTTCCAGAATTTCAACAACAGGACTTTGTTCTTCGAATGATGGTGGTTCTCTATGAATCACCCATTTCTCTGCATCTGTAATTTTTGGACCACCGTCAATGGTCTGGCCCAATACATTAAAAAGGCGTCCTAGTGTTTTTTCTCCCACAGGAACTTTTATTCCACTGTCAGTTGACCTAACCTCCATATCTTTGCAAAGGCCTTCACTGGCCGCCATCATAATACAGCGAACTGTATTATTTCCAATGTGCTGGGCAACTTCCATCACATCTTCTTTTCCATTGTTGTCAACAATCAGGGCATCTCTGATGTATGGAATATCCTTATCTGGAAACTCCACATCTATGACAGGTCCCATAACTGCTATAATCTTTCCTTTTTCCATTGGCTTCCTCTGAGTTCGAGGCTTTCCTCCTTTCGCTTTTGATTTATTTTTTCTGCTTTCGTTTTTGTGCTTTCGCCCCACCGATTACTTCTGTAATTTCCTGGGTAATCGCAGCCTGTCTCACCTGATTGTATTCCTTTTTTAAAGAAAACAGCATATCTTTTGCACTCTTTGTAGCAGACTCCATTGCCATCATTCTAGAATTCTGCTCTGAACAATAAGACTCAACCAGCGCACCATAAATGAAACCATTTACATAGTTGGTAATGACTCTGTCCATAATGTAATCCACAGGTGCCGCAAACTTTATTTCCTCCTGGTAAGTATCTGCTGGAATCTGTCTTTGGGAAAAATCCTTCATGTTCATGGGCAGAAGTCGTTTTGTTTCTGTAATCATGGAAAATGCGTTTTCCATCTTGGTATACACAATATAAACTTCGTCTAACTGGTTACTTTGATATAAATCCAGCACATAGTCTTCGATGACTCGAGCTCGATGCAGGGTTGGTTTCTGAACCGTATACATAAAATGCTTGTCCACTTCCAGATTTTCTTTCATAAAAAACTGCCGGCCAGCTTCTCCAACGGCAAACAGTTTGTTGTGGGTTCCCATTTTTAGAAGTTCTTGGGTCTCTTTGATTGCGTTATGATTGTATGCTCCTGCAAGACCTTTATCTGCTGTGATTACGATAAATCCTCTACGCTTTTCTTCATCTGGGATCTCATTATGCTGATCAAAGAAAATGTTGTGTACCTCTGGGATATGACGGAGTAGACGTGCAATTACAGACTGTAACGCAAAGAAATAAGGTTCTGCTTCTTCTAACTTCTTTTTAGCCGTACGAAGTTTGGAAGAAGAAATCATATACATTGCACTGGTAATCTTCATCGTATCCTGAATACTCTTCATTCTTTTTTGAATTTCCTTCGTATTTGCCATGGCTTAACCCCTACCTTTAAATTCGTTGGCAGCATCCACGATAGCTTGTGCCAGTTCATCGGAAAGCTCTTTCTTTTCATTGATTTCATTGACAATTTCAAAATGTTCACGATCGAAGAAATCTAACATGTCACTCTGAAACTGCTTCACCTCTTTTACTGGTACAGAAAGAAATACATCATGGTTTGCTGCACATAAGGTAATAACCTGTCTCGCCAGACTCATTGGATGGTAAAGTGGCTGTTTTAATAATTCCATCAAAATATGTCCGTATAACAGCTGATTTTTCGTGCTTGCATCCAAATCGGAACTGAATTGAGTGAATACTTCCATTTCTCGAAACTGGGCTAAATCAATACGAATGGTTCCAGATGCTTTCTTCATTGCCTTGGTCTGGGCTGCACCACCGACACGGGATACCGATAAACCGACATTAACAGCAGGCCGCATTCCTGCAAAGAACAAATCGGATTCCAAAAAGATCTGTCCGTCGGTAATCGAGATTACATTGGTTGGAATATAAGCAGATACATCTCCTGCTTGAGTTTCTACAATTGGAAGTGCTGTAATAGAACCTCCACCAAGATCCTCTTTTAGCTTACTGGAACGTTCCAAAAGTCTTGAATGGAGATAAAATACATCTCCTGGATAGGCTTCACGACCTGGAGAGCGCTCTAATAATAAGGAGATTGCTCGGTAAGCCACCGCATGTTTACTTAAATCATCATATACAATGAGAACATCTTTTCCTTTGTACATAAAATATTCTGCTAACGCAGTTCCCGCATAAGGTGCAATATATTGTAAGGATGCAGAATCACTGGCAGTAGCAGACATCACAATGGTGTAATCCATGGCATCATGTTTTTTTAAAGTATTGACCAGCTTTGCTACTGTTGATGCCTTTTGCCCAATTGCCACGTAAATGCAGATTACATCTTTACCTTTTTGATTTAGGATTGTATCTATGGCAATGGCTGTTTTACCAGTCTGACGGTCACCGATTAAAAGCTCTCTCTGTCCCCTGCCAATAGGGAACATTGAGTCAATTGCCAATATACCTGTTGCCATTGGCTGATTGACACTTTGTCTATCTACTATTCCAGGTGCTTCATTTTCAATTGGTCGGAAATCCTCTGACTTTATTTCACCCTTTCCATCAATGGGTGCTCCCAAAGCATCTACGATTCTTCCAAGAAAAGCTTCACCAGCTGGTACTCCTGCTCTCCGCTTCGTTCTTGTTACTTTCG
>DBKX01000212.1:12244-17073 GCA_002297865.1 Lachnoclostridium sp. UBA739 | reverse complement strand
ATTACCGCCATCGTTCATGATATTTAAAGTTTTAGATGCCTCGGAGTAAGTAGAATCTACAAGTGGAATGGTGTTAAATGCGTTATTCTCGATAGCGTCTTCAATTTTGCGAAGTGCTTCAACTAAATTGTTCTTGTAATCTTCAATATCTTTTTTCATGCGTTTTAACTGTTCTTCTGCCTTTTTTGCTCGAATCTTAGCTAAGAATGGTTTTACATCTACGATTGTGTCTTCCTTTTCTAGTGCATATACTAGTGTATATGGCTTTTGAATCTTGATTAGTCTTTGGCCTTTTGGATATTCTTTATTAGCAGCAGCTAAGAAAGAAACTACAGCTGGGTCTTTAGATGGGGAATCAACAATTTCTCCATCAAGGTAGTAAATTCCGCTTTTTTTTAAAACATGGTTGGTAACTGGGTCCAAGTCGTAAAAACGGAAGCCGATAATGCGAACATCTAAATCTGGATTGTCCATTAAAAGGGCTTCTTCCATCATTTCTTTGATATTCCAAGTCTCGACTTCCTTTGTGTTATTGATGATACCAAATCCAACGTTTAAAAATTGTACATAACTTGCCAATAATATCACTCCCTTATGTTTAATGCCACACTTAATTCTAACATGATTTATATGGTAAAACAACCAGAACTTGTTTATAAAGACCTAAGTTAAGGGGGAGGATTGTTGTTTGCAATTTTAAGAAAAAAGTGTCATAATAGCATGTATTAGAAATGGAGGCGTACAGTTTGAAACAGAATTTTCAGTATATACATAGTGTGCAGTATTATGAAACAGATCAGATGAAGATCGTTCATCATTCTAATTACATCAGGTGGTTTGAGGAGTGGAGAGTGGCTTGGCTGAAATCCATCGGGCTGCCATGTGAAGAACTTGAGAAAAAGGGGATTATTATGCCAGTTGTAGATGTAAGCTGTAAATATAAAAATATGACACATTTTGGTGAAGAGGTTATAGTAGAAGCGACCGTAACCAAGTTTAATGGAGTTGTCATAGAATTTGCATATGAAATTTATGAAAAAGAGACAGGGGAACTTAAAGTAACAGGAACATCTTCCCATTGCTTTATTAATGAGGATTATAAGGTTATGGCATTAAAGAAAACACACAAAGATATTTATGACATGGTTTGCAGTGTAGTAAAGAAACAGAATCAGTAGGGTTAGATTAAATAAAATAAAAACGTGCCTGTATGTAAAAATGCAGACACGTTTTTTTACTTATAGGAAAGTCTTCTGCGGATCCTTCCCTATAAGTAAAAAAGCCCCTAAAAACAGGGGCTGGATGCACACGAACGGGTAAGGAAAATAGTCGCTAAAGTACAGCGGCACCCGCTCGGCGCAGCAAAGCGTGAGTTCCTTAAAGTAGCCTGAAAACGCGAGGGTATGTGAGGAACTCACACTTTGTTCTTAGCTAGGAACGTTCTTGTACCAGTTTCAACTGGTGATTAAATACTGATGTCGATGTTGCCACCAAGATTAGGTGTAACGGACATTTCCATCATTTTTTTCATGCCTTCACCAGCTGTTTCTAGCTGGTTCAATGATAGTTTCATAATACTTGCAGCAATTTGATTCCCAAGATTCATTGTAGGAATTGCTGCAACCATTGCGGTAATATCCATAAAAATACCTCCTTTATACTATTTTAAGGCTCCACTGTGAGCAGTCCCAGACATCTGTAGCAAGACCATCATAAAAATCAGGTTCATGGCAGATTAGCAGGATGCTTCCTTTGTACTCTTTTAGTGCACGTTTTAATTCTTCTTTTGCATCTTTATCTAAATGGTTGGTAGGCTCGTCAAGAAGCAAGATGTTTGTTTCTCTGTTGATTAATTTGCATAAACGGACTTTGGCTTGCTCACCACCACTTAAGACCCTAACCTGGCTCTCGATGTGTTTGGTTGTAAGACCACATTTCGCAAGAGCAGAACGAACTTGGTATTGGGTGTAAGAAGGAAATTCATTCCAGATTTCGTCGATACAGGTAGTTGTATTGCCTGGGGCCATTTCCTGTTCGAAGTAACCAATCTCTAAGTAATCACCTAAAGTGACAGACCCCTCCAATGGTTTGTTAATTCCTAAAATGCTTTTTAATAAGGTTGTCTTACCAATACCGTTTGCACCAGTTAAAACGATTTTCTGACCACGTTCCATGGATAAGTTAAGTGGTTTGGAAAGTGGTTCATCATAACCAATTACCAGGTCTTTTGTTTCAAATAGAACTTTTCCAGAAGTCCTTGCAGGTAAGAAATTGAATTCTGGTTTTGGTTTGTCTTTGGCAAGTTCAATGACTTCCATCTTATCTAACTTTTTCTGACGGGACATAGCCATATTACGCGTGGAAACACGAGCTTTATTCCTGGCAACGAAGTCCTCTAATTCTTCAATTTCCTGTTGTTGACGTCTGTAAGCTGCCTCTAATTGAGTACGCTTCATAGCGTAAACTTCTTGGAATTTGTCATAATCACCCACATAGCGATCTAATTTTTGGTTTTCCATATGATAAATTAAGTTAATAACACTATTTAAAAACGGAATGTCATGAGAAATCAAGATAAATGCATTCTCATATTCTTGCAGGTAACGTTTTAACCATTCAATGTGCTCCACATCTAAATAGTTAGTAGGCTCGTCTAGTAGGAGAATATCAGGTTTTTCTAATAAAAGCTTACCTAATAAAACCTTTGTTCTCTGCCCACCGCTAAGATCTGTTACGTCTTTGTCCAGACCGATGTCGTCCAGACCGAGGGCACGTCCGATTTCTTCTATTTTGGAATCAATAATATAAAAATCATGAACCATTAAGAGATCTTGGATTACTCCTAATTCCTCCATCATAACGGCTAATTCGACTTCAGAAGCTTCTCCCATTTTATCACAGATTTCATTCATCTGCTGTTCCATCTCAAATAGGAAAGAGAAAGCAGATTTCAACACATCGCGGATTGTCATACCTTTCTCTAGAACGGTATGTTGATCAAGATAGCCAACACGTACATTTTTGGACCATTCAACTTTTCCTTCATCTGGCATAAGTTTGCCAGTGATGATATTCATAAAGGTTGATTTACCTTCACCGTTTGCTCCAATCAGACCAATATGTTCGCCTTTTAACAGACGGAATGATACATCTTGAAAAATTGCACGGTCACCAAATCCATGACTAAGATGTTCCACGCTTAAAATACTCATAGTTTATACCAAGCCTTTCTAGTTTTGTTTCGGTTTATTTCGAAACAATTATTAGTGTTATTTTATAAGAAAAGACACAGTATGACAATAGGTTTATCTGGATTTTATAGAAAGCTTTTTGCATTGNNNNTTGATTGAGTTATAAATGTTACTTCCGCAAATAGGGCATTCGGAAACGTGATAGACATAAATCTGTAGGTCATGACTATAAAAGTGTTCCAGTATTTTCTCGTCTATAGGGATTCTTTCAAAGCCTTTGCTTTTGACATCATCCAAAGCGAAAAAAGCGGCTTTACGTGAAATACCAAAAAGAGCTGAAACATCATCTGCATTGGTTAGTTTTGATTTTTCAACAATACATCTAGGGGCAAGCAGGTGACTGGCAAATTGATTGGCTGCCGTTTCGTCATCAGTATGTAAGATAAAATGTCCCAGTTCGTGCATGAGAGTAAATCGGGTTCTTTCCATGGACATTTCGTCGTTGTAGCAGATTACAGAACCATAAAGAAAGGCGTCCTTTGAATATTTCCTGCATATTTGATAGAGTTCTGGATTTTTAAAGCCTAGTTCGGTGTAAGAATATAATTTTAGCCCATAGTGATTTAATATAGAAACGCAGGATAGTGGAAATGCTGTTACATTGCAGTCGGTGTACACCTGTAATGAGGCTTGTTTTATTTGTGTAAGTTCCATGGAAACCTCCTTTTACTGGACGGTGAAAAAAGATGTGTCTTTTATTACAATTCGCAGTCTGATAGCAGTTCAATTAGTTTATTTCGTTCATCGTCACTTAATTTTGAACCATTTCGAGCAATTAGTTTTTTTATGTTAAGGAAAGGAGAAGTTGTGATTTCTTCTTGCGTGTCTTTAGAGGTACCAACTAGTGTGTCGATGTTTACTTCGAAAATGTCAGCCATTCTTTGGATTATTGACAGTTCAGGTTCTCTGCCTCCTGATTCATACATGCTAATTGCACTTTTAGAGATGCCAAGTAAGTTTGCTAACTGTTGTTGTGTATAGCCCTGGTTCATTCGAAGTTTTTTTAATCTTATAGAAAATTCGTTCATATGTTATCCTCCATTTCCTTTAGTATAAAGGATTGTAAAAAAAAAATCAATTTGATGTTGACAAACATATGTTCGAGTGCTATTATAAAGATGTTCACAGAACGTGAACAATACATACAGATGTAAGCTTACGAGTACAGAAGAGAAGGAGGTTTTTTATAACTGTTTTTATCATACAGTTTCTTCCCGATGGAGACGGTTTTATAAAAACAGGATTGTAAAGAATGCTTTAGTGTGCAAAGGTGAAGATGTACGGACTTAATAAAAAAGGGGGCACTGTATAACAGTTACTGTTACAAAAGGGGGATAGCGGTGCTGTTATCAGAAAGTTAAGGCGCAGTCTTAAAGAGCAGAGTGTAAGAAGGAAGCTACACTCTGCTCTTTTCCAGCTTATAAGAAAGTCCTCTGGGAGTCCGTTCCTATAAGTTAAAAGGCCCATAAAGAATAGGGACTGGATGCACACGAACTGGTGTTGCTATATAGAAACATAAGTTGTAAGAGCGGGAGAAACATTCGTTTTGTTATAATTTGTTTGATTTTAAGTATATGG
>DBKX01000212.1:12061-12219 GCA_002297865.1 Lachnoclostridium sp. UBA739 | reverse complement strand
AAAAGAATATTATTTCGATTATCATCATAGTATAAGTAATGGCTTTGGAAATCCTAAAGAAAATAGTTTGTCTTAGAATTCAGATGGAATGTTATGTATTGTTGTGAAATAAAAAAGACTAAATCATTTGATTTAGTCTTAACAGGGGCAGTAGGACT
>DBKX01000212.1:0-12009 GCA_002297865.1 Lachnoclostridium sp. UBA739 | reverse complement strand
ACCAACTGAACTATACCCCTATGCATTTATTTTGTTTTCATTGTTTAAAAAAGACCAAATCCTTTGATTTGATCTTAACAGGGGCAGTAGGACTTGAACCCACGACCTGCGGTTTTGGAGACCGATATTCTACCAACTGAACTATACCCCTATTGCATTTTTGTTTTATGTGTTAGCCACATTGCTACTATATGATATAACATGAAAACCTTTTTGTCAACAAAATTTTAAAAAAAGGTTTATTACTATAGATTACCTATGAAAAATTCACAATAGTGGGGACGAAAGACAATGAAAAACAGGAAAAAAAGAGAATCCTTCACCGTATTAGATGAAGGATTCTGCAAACAAATTACAATTTAGAATTTAATGAATCATACGCTTTGTTTATTAGATTGTATCCAAACCGTTTTGTGCAAAACAAGGTGCATTACCTGGTCCAAAGTCATATCCGCAGTATTCATTGCCACAGGAACAGATTTTATTGATAGTGATAATGAAAACATAGCTTGAAGTTGCTGCGGTACTTGTAACGTCTAGTGATAATGTGAGAGGAAAATCCCTGTATGATACATAGAAGAGTTCTGTATCGCTTAAAATACCTGTTCCGCCAGCAGCAATTGTAGCTGTTGCATTAGCAGCTTGTGTTTGGTTTCGAAGTACATAAGCAGTAAATGCACCTGCATCTGCACCAGCATCTTCTGTATCTGTGGCTGCAATTGTGTAAGAAATCTGGTATAAACCTGGTTTTGTAATATAAAGGCTGGAAGTGCCTGTTGTTGCCTGAATGGCAGTACCATATTGATATAAGATATTTGTAAAAGTAAGCGGTGTTACTGCATCACCAGTAACAGTCTGAGGTGTTGTGGAAAGTGCTGTAAATACATCACATTGATTCGTGGACTGATAGCCTTTTGGTTCCATCTGTCTAAAATAATTATCGGAGTTTTGGAAATTACCACCGTTTCTAAAACATCTATTTTTACAACAATTATTATTACATCTCATAAGGAACACTCCTTTTAAATTTTATACTATACTATATTCGGAAAAAGACGAAATGTGTCATATTTAAAGACGAAATGTTAAAAGTATAAATAATTTTATGAAATATCAGTTTTTAGGGAGAAAGCCAAGAATTTATTGACGGAAAAGTGAAAAGATGATATAACTATTTATTGTTGCAAAATGTCAAGTATTATATAGAAAGAAGAGTGATATTCATGGAGACAAGAAAGATTAGATTGACGCAGATTGAGGAAGTAAAGGAGTTCGTCAATGCGGCGTCAGCTTGTGACTTTGATATTGATATTTTCTATAATCGTATCATTGTAGATGCAAAATCTTTACTAGGCGTGTTAAGCTTAGATTTGACTAGAGTTTTGAATGTTTCTTGCCAAGGATATAACAGGGATTTCGAATACACATTGAATAAATTTGCATCTTAAGCTGAATATATATTAATAACAGAAAATGAGGAAATACTACATATATGATGATTATGTAGTAGCAGAATGGAGAAAGAAATGTATCGATTAATAACTCAAGATGGGCAAGCGAAAAGAGGAGAGTTTCATACAGTGCACGGTGTAATTCAAACTCCTGTTTTTATGAACGTTGGAACGGCAGCTGCCATTAAGGGCGCCGTTTCAACAATGGACTTACAGACGATCGGGACACAAGTGGAATTATCGAATACGTATCATTTACACGTTCGTCCAGGTGATAAAGTTGTAAAACAAATGGGTGGTCTTCATAAATTCATGGTTTGGGATAAGCCAATTTTGACAGATTCAGGCGGATTCCAGGTGTTTTCATTAAAAGGACTTCGTAAAATTAAAGAAGAGGGTGTTTATTTTCAGTCTCATGTTGATGGAAGGAAAATTTTCATGGGACCTGAAGAAAGTATGCAGATTCAGTCTAATTTAGCATCTACCATAGCGATGGCTTTCGATGAGTGCCCTCCACATCCAGCAACTCGTGAGTATATGCAGAATTCTGTTGACCGTACTACGAGATGGTTAGAGCGTTGTGTGAAAGAAATGAAACGTCTAAATGAACTACCTGATACAATTAATCCCAAACAGATGTTATTTGGTATCAATCAAGGTGGTACTTTTGCAGATATTCGTATTGAACATGCAAAACGCATATCTGAGATGGACTTAGATGGTTATGCCCTTGGTGGACTTGCGGTTGGAGAAAGTCATGAAGAAATGTATGATATAATTGAGAAGACAGTTCCGTATTTACCACTTGAAAAGCCAACTTACTTAATGGGTGTTGGAACTCCGGCGAATATTCTAGAAGCAGTAGAGCGTGGAGTTGATTTCTTTGACTGTGTTTATCCTGCACGTAATGGTAGACATGGACATGCCTATACAAATCATGGAAAAATGAATTTATTAAATGCAAAATATGAATTGGATGACAAACCAATTGAAGCAGGCTGTCAATGTCCGGTTTGCCAGACATATAGCCGAGCATATATCAGACATTTATTGAAAGCAAAGGAAATGCTAGGCTTAAGACTGCTTGTAACACACAATTTATATTTCTACAACAAAATGATGGAAGAAATCCGTGAAGCGATTGAACAGCATAGATTTAAAGAATATAAAAAAGCAAAACTTGAAAGTATGGCACAAGGAGAATAAGTGTGTTATAATGCGTATATTCGAGTGTAATGAGGCGAAAGGACAAAACCTGACGTCACACTTAATAAAGATAACTTAGGAGGAACACTATGATGACTTTATCTGTGTTAGCAGCAGCCCCATCTACAGCAGGATCACTAGCTGCAACAATTTTACCTTTAGTGTTAATGTTTGTAATTTTCTACTTCTTACTAATTCGTCCACAGAAGAAGCAAGAGAGAGCACATGCAGCATTAGTAGCTTCTGTTGAAACAGGAGACAGTGTTTTAACAAGCAGCGGCTTCTATGGTGTTATAATTGATGTAATGCCAGAAATTGTAATTGTTGAATTTGGTAACAATAAAAACTGTCGTATTCCAATGAAAAAAGAATTCATTCAGGATGTTGAAAAAGTAAATAAAGATGCTTAAAGCTTGAATTGAGAAAAGGTTGCAGCCTAGTGTTGCAACCTTTTTTGATACCAAGAAAGTTCATTAGGATCATTTTGAAAACTGATTGAGCAGCTCGTCTGGTATAACAAGATTTCCTCTGCCTGTTCCAATTGAAATGTCTGGCTTTACTTCGCCATGAAAATCAGAGCCGCCAGTAAGAATCAGGTTATACTTATTTGCAAGAGTTCTCACTTTTTGTTCCTCTTCTTTCGTGTAAGTGGAGTAGATAGTTTCAATTCCTTTTAGGCCATGTTTTGTTAGTCGTGCGATCAGGCTGTCAAGTTCTTCATCGGGCAAATGATACAGCATAGGGTGCGCTAAAATAGGAACACCACCTGCTTGTGTAATTGTATCGATTGCCTGCTCAGGAGTTATGAATTTGCGGTTTACATAATATTTGCCATCTTCATTTAAGTACTTTATAAATGCTTCTTTCGTTGATGCTGCATAATGCTTTCTAACCAAAAGCTTTGCAAAATGTGCTCTTGTAATAACAGCTTCTTTTGATTCTTCTTTTAACTCATCCAAAGTGATTTGAATTCCATTATCCTGAAAGTTTTGAACCATTTTTTGATTTCGATCTTCTCGTTCTGTAACCATTTGATCTAGAAGTGCAAGAAATTCTTTATTTTTAGGATCAATATAAAGGCCTAATATATGAATGTCTCTTTTTTTATAACCGACGGATAATTCAACTCCTGGGATTAATGTAAAGTCGGTTCCTTTTTGTTGATAATAGGAGGCGCGTGCACTGGCTTCTCCAATTCCTCCTACAGTATCGTGATCAGTAAGGGCAATTGCTTTTAATCCGTGTTGGACGGCAAGATCAATAACCTTTGAAGGTGATAACGTTCCATCAGAAATGTTGGAATGTACATGTAAATCTATCATATGAGTCATCCTTTCGTATGAAGTATTGCTTTTATTATACAACAACCATGCAAATTTAAAAGCCAATTAAAGTTCTAAGTTTTATTATTTTCTAATATATATGAAAATAGAAAAGTACAGGTATTGGAGGTGAAACATGAATCAGTCTGCTGAAAAACAGTCAAAGGGAACGGTTTTAGTTAAGGCTTTGTTTATATCGTATGTAATAACGGGATTGTTATTGTTAATCCTGGCATTGATTATGTATAAGGCAGAACCTCCAAATATGTTTGTAAGTGCTGGAGTCGTTTTCGCTTATATTTTCTCAGCTTTTATGGGAGGAATGGTAGTCGGCAAAAAAACACAAGAGAAGAGGTTTCTGTGGGGGATAGTATCTGGAGTACTGTATTTTTCCATCATCTTCGCAGTATCTATCTTAATGAATAAAGATATTTTAAGTCAGATAGGAAGTACCATAGTAGTGTTTATTACTTGCGGTTTTGGAGGAATGCTTGGGGGCATGTTAAGCTAAAAAACACTGTGTTACTGGTGATTCCTCAATTGCTAAAAAAAAACTTCCAATACAAATTGATATGTGATATAATATCTAAAGTTGACAAGAATTTTTTGTATCTATTTACACAAAATTCAATAAAAGGAGGAACTAGTGTTGAAACATATTAAATCATTAAGCACTCGTAATTTAAAAGAATCAATGAAAAAAGGCGGCTGTGGAGAATGCCAAACATCTTGCCAATCCGCTTGTAAAACATCTTGCACAGTTGGTAATCAAAGCTGTGAGAACCAATAATTATAAGCATTGGGCAGCGGCGCAGGCCGCTGCCTATTCAATGTATATAATATAAAGGACAAGCCCACAGCATATATTATATTGAAAGTTGAAAGGAGCAATACAAAGTGATACATCAATATAAAAGCAACGGCTTCAATATCGTATTAGACGTTAACAGCGGGAGTGTCCATGTAGTGGATGATTTGGTTTACGATATCATTGAAGTTTATGAAAAAGAAAGCAAAGAGTCCATTGTTAATATGATGTTAGCAAAATATGAAGGAACTGAATATAGCAGACAGGACATTGAAGAGGCTATCGAAGAGATTGAGCAGCTAAGAGAAGAAGGCTGCTTATTTACAGAAGATATATACAAAGATTATATTATGGACTTTAAGAAACGCGAGACAGTAGTAAAAGCACTTTGCTTACATATCGCTCATGACTGTAATTTAGCATGCAAATATTGCTTTGCTGATGAAGGTGAATACAAAGGCGATAAAGGTATGATGAGCTTTGAAGTAGGTAAGCAGGCGTTAGATTTTCTGATTGCAAATTCAGGAAACAGACAAAACCTTGAAGTTGATTTCTTTGGTGGCGAGCCGCTTATGAATTTTGACGTTGTAAAACAGTTAGTGCGTTATGGCAGGGAACAGGAAAAAATTCATAACAAGAATTTCCGTTTCACTTTAACAACCAATGGTGTATTATTAAACGATGATATCATGGATTTCATCAACGAAGAAATGGCCAATGTTGTTTTAAGTGTAGATGGTAGAAAAGAAATTCATGACATGATGAGACCTACTAGAAATGGTAAGGGAAGTTATGACTTGATTATGCCAAAATTCCAGAAACTTGCTGAAAGCAGAAACCAGAAAAATTATTATGTAAGAGGTACTTTTACACACAATAATTTAGATTTTGCTGAAGATGTATTAAGCTTGGCGGATTTAGGGTTTGAGCAGATTTCTGTAGAACCTGTAGTTGCACAGGATGATCAGGATTATGCAATTAGAGAATCTGACATTCCTAAGATTTTTGACGAATACGATAAGCTAGCGAAAGCATTAATTGAACGTAAAAAGAATGGAAAGGGAGTTAACTTCTTCCATTTTATGATAGATTTAAGTGGTGGACCTTGTGTGGCCAAGAGATTATCTGGCTGCGGTTCAGGTACTGAGTATTTAGCAGTAACACCATGGGGAGATTTATACCCATGTCACCAGTTCGTTGGTCAAGATGAATTCTTATTAGGTAACGTTTTCGATGGGGTAAAGAAAAAGGATATCTGTGATGAATTCAAACTTTGCAATGTATATGCAAAATCCAAGTGTAAAGATTGTTTTGCAAGATTCTACTGTAGTGGTGGATGTGCTGCAAACTCTTATAACTTTACTGGGAAAATCAACGATACTTACGATGTGGGATGTGAATTACAGAAAAAGCGTATTGAATGTGCCATCATGATGAAGGCAGCAGAAGCACAGTAAGCAGGTAAGTCGTACGCATGTAAAGTAAGAGGTAAAGGAGAAAGAACAATGAAGGATAAGAGAAAAGGTATACTAAGCCTGTGCCTTGCAGTAGTAGCGATTGCAGCATTGTGCTTTGTAACATTTGTGGGAATTGGGTCACAGCATAAGGGAACTGCTGAACATATTAGATTAGGTCTTGACCTTGATGGTGGTGTAAGTATCACTTATGAAGCCGATAAAGCAAATCCATCTTCAACTGAGATGTCTGATACCAAATACAAACTTCAGAAACGTGTGGAAAATTACAGTACTGAAGCAGCAGTATACCAAGAAGGTACAAACCGTATCAACGTTGATATTCCAGGTGTAACAGATGCCAATGCAATCTTAGAAGCTTTAGGTAAAGCTGGTTCTATCGAATTCAAAGATGAAGCTGGTAAAACAGTTCTTACTGGTAAAGATATTGCCAATGCAGAAGCTGGAACCACTACAGATCCAACAACTGGACAAACACAATATATTGTACAGTTGAAATTAAATGGTTCTGGTACTACAAAATTTGCTGATGCAACAACAGAAGCAGCAGCAACACATAAAACGATTTCAATTGTTTATGATGGAAAAACGATCTCTTCACCTAGTGTACAAAACGCGATTACTAATGGTGAAGCACAGATTACAGGCCAGTCTTCTTTCGAAGAAGCAGAAAACCTAGCAAGTACAATTCGTATTGGTGCACTTCCACTTGAATTAAAAGAAATCCGTTCTAACGTAGTTGGAGCTAAATTAGGAGAAGAAGCACTTCATACAAGTTTAATTGCTGGTTTTATCGGCTTAATTGTTGTATTATTATTTATGAGCATTTATTATAGAGTTCCAGGTGTTGCATCAAGTATTGCATTAATTATTTATACCTTAGCAGACCTGATTATGATTAATGCATTTGATGTAACACTTACTCTTCCAGGTATTGCCGGTGTTATCTTATCAATTGGTATGGCAGTAGATGCTAATGTTATCATCTTTACTAGAATTAGAGAAGAATTAGCAGCTGGAAAATCAGTTCGCTCTGCAATCAAAGCAGGTTTTGACAAAGCGTTATCTGCTATTATCGACGGTAACATTACAACATTAATTGCAGCAGCCGTTCTTTACTTCAAAGGTTCTGGTACGGTAAAAGGTTTTGCCCAGACATTAGCAATTGGTATTGTTATTTCAATGTTTACAGCTTTATTTGTAACAAGAACTATCTTAAACGCATTCTATCGAATTGGTCTTGATGATGTGAAGTTCTTTGGAGTACAAAAAGATGTAAAAACTTATAACTATACAAAGCACATGAAGGTTTTCTTTACCATATCCGCAGTTCTTATTCTTGTAGGTATTGGTGGATTATTTGTTAACAAGTCTAAAATCGGAACAATCTTAAAATACGACTTAGATTTCTCTGGTGGTACACAGACTCAGGTAACATTTAATGATAAAGTTCCAAGTAACAAAGAGATTGAAAATGTATTTAAAGATGCAACTGGTGAAGTAGCAAATGTATCTTCTATCCAAGGTGAAAATGCGGTTCTGGTTAAAACAAATACCTTAAACCTTGAGAAGAGAACAAAACTTGAGAACGCATTAATTGATAAATATGGTATTGACAAAAAGAAAATTGCTACAGAAAGTATTAGTGCTTCTGTAAGTAATGAGATGAAATCGGATGCCGTTATTGCTGTAGCAATTGCAACAATCTGTATGTTAATTTACATTTGGATTCGATTCAAAGACCTTGCATTTGGCGCAAGTGCTGTTATGGCCTTAATTCATGACGTTTTAGTCGTATTAATGGTATATTCTGTATGCCGTATTTCAGTAGGTAATACATTTATTGCATGTATGCTTACAATCGTTGGTTACTCTATTAACGCAACAATCGTTATCTTCGACCGTATTCGTGAAAACAAAAAAGGAAAACACAAAATCGAAGATATCGAGAAAGTTGTTAACGATAGTATCAGCCAGACATTTAGTAGAAGTATCAATACTTCTTTAACAACATTTGTCATGGTATTCTTCCTTGCAATCATGGGTGTAGATTCTGTTAAAGAATTTGCTGTTCCATTGCTGGTAGGTATCGTTTGTGGATGTTATTCTTCTATCTGTATCACAGGTACTGTATGGTACAGCTTTAAGAAAATCGGAAGCAAAAAGAACGCATAATAAAGATATTTAGATTCTATATAGAAAAAGCATACAACGCCATGAAGGTTTTCTTTCATGGCGTTGTATGCCTGTGTGAAAAACTCACACTTTGTTCATGGGAAAACGTTCAATGGGAGTGCAGTAATACGGAGGAAATATGGAAAAGTGGTTTATCCGCAATCGAAAAGCGAATTATGCTTTGATTGCGCAACAATTTGGCATTAGTGAAGTGGCAGCGAGAATTGCTGTGAATCGAGGAATTTCTTCTAACGAAGAGCTTAAGGCGTATTTGCACCCAAGTCTTAACGACTTGCACGAACCACGCTCCATGAAGCATATGGAAAAAGCGGCTCATATTATCAAGAAGAAAATTGAAGAAGGAAAGAAAATTCGTATTATCGGTGATTATGATGTAGATGGTGTTATGTCTACCTGCATTCTATACACCGGCTTGCAAAAATGTGGTGCAGATGTTGACTATGAAATTCCAGATCGAATTAAAGACGGGTATGGAATCAATGTAATGATTGTAGAAGCGGCAGCTAGAGAACAGATAGATACGATAGTAACTTGTGATAATGGTATTGCGGCTTATGATCAGATTGCCAGAGCCAAAGAGCTAGGGTTAACAGTTGTAGTAACAGACCATCATGATATTCCGTTCCAAGAAGAAAATGGTGAAAAGGTATATCGAATACCTCCTGCTGATGCTATCGTAAATCCAAAACAGCATGACTGCAGTTATCCGATGGAGGGAATATGTGGGGCTGTGGTGGCATTTAAGCTAATACAAGTGCTATATGAACTTTTCGGTATTGAAAAAGAGGCAATCGAAAATCTGTTAGAATTTGCAGCAATTGCAACGGTTTGTGATGTTATGGATTTGACAGATGAAAATAGAACAATTGTTCAGTATGGGCTTAGAAAGGCAGAACTCACTAAGAATATAGGACTTCGTGCTTTGCTTCGTGAGAATAACTTAGAGGATCAGCATTTATCAGCATATCATTTCGGCTTTGTAGTAGGTCCATGTATCAATGCATCAGGAAGACTGGAATCTGCAAAACTTGCACTTAAGTTATTCTTGACGAAAGAGAAAAAAATTGCAGAGGAATATGCGAAAAATTTAAAGCATCTGAATGAGGAAAGAAAAGAATTAACCAATGAGGGAATTGAAAAGGCATGTGAACTTGTGGAAAGCAAATACATGGATGATTCAGTGCTGGTAGTGTACCTAGAACATTGTCATGAGAGTATTGCGGGAATTATTGCAGGAAGAATCCGTGAACGTTATAATAAGCCAGCGATTGTCTTGACGGACGGTGAGGAACATGCAAAAGGTTCAGGACGTTCGATAGACGAATATCCAATGTTTGATAAGTTAAATGAATGTAAGGAACTGCTTCTCAAGTTTGGTGGACATCCTTTAGCCGCAGGTTTATCCCTAAAAAAAGAAAATATTAACCTTCTTAGAGAAAAACTAAATGAAAAAGCAGGCTTAACAGAAGAAGATTTTATTCCGAAAGTTTCCTTTGATATGGTGTTGCCATTTGAACAGGTTACGTATTCGCTGCTACAGGAATTTGAACTTTTAGAACCCTTTGGAAAATCCAATGAAAAACCAAGTTTTGCATTAAAGAATGTTCAGCTAATTCATGCAAGAGTAATTGGAAAAAACAAGAATATGGCGCGGCTTACTGTGAAAACACAGAACAGCAATCGTATTTTTACGGCAATGCTTTTCCAGGAGTTTGAAACTTTCGAAGAACTGATTCGAACTAAGTACGGAGAAGACTCTTTGGTGCGTCTTTATGAAGGCACAGCAGAAAATGTATATTTAGACATGATATTTTATCCAAATGTCAATGAATTTAATGGTAATACGACAATTCAGTTTGTAATACAACATTTTAGGTAAAGTTACTTGCATTTTGTGATAGAAATGTTACAATAATGTAGTTGTATAAGAAGATGTAATCTAGATGAAAGGTTGTTAATATGAAAAAATTAGAAGAATATGTTAGAAGCATTCCAGACTTTCCAGAGAAAGGAATTATTTTTCGTGATGTCACTAGTGTATTACAGGATAAAGACAGTTTAAAGATGGCAATTGATGAAATTCAGAAGGAATTAGAAGGCGTTGATTTTGACTTAGTATTAGGACCAGAATCTCGTGGATTTATCTTTGGTGTACCAGTAGCTTACAATATGAACAAAGGTTTCATTCCTGTTCGTAAAAAAGGAAAACTTCCTTGCGAAACAGTAGAAATGGAATATGACTTAGAGTATGGTACAGCAGTGATCGAAATGCATAAGGATGCTATCAAACCAGGTCAGAAAGTTGTAATCATCGACGATTTAATTGCAACTGGTGGTACAATTGAGGCAATTACTAAATTAGTGGAAAGCCTTGGTGGTGAAGTTGTGAAAATCGTATTTTTAATGGAATTAGAAGGACTAAAAGGTCGTGACAAATTAAAAGATTACGATATCGCTTCCGTAATTCGTTACGAAGGAAAATAGAAAACCTGGTGTTTTATTTTTACTATAAACATATATGATTAGTTCATGTCATTTCGCTAGGGGGATTTGCATATGAGAATCGGTGCTTTGGAAGCAGGGGGTACAAAGATGGTTTGTGCCATCGGCGATGAAAAGGGAGTATTGTATAAGAGAATCGTGTTACCGACGAAAACTCCTGAAAATACAATTCCAGATATTATTTCATTTTTTAGGCAAGAAGAGATAGAAGCGCTAGGTATAGGCTGCTTCGGTCCGCTTAATTTGGATAAACAATCTAGAGAGTATGGGACAATTACTAGTACTCCTAAAATTGCATGGCAGCAGTATCCAATTGCAGATACTTTTAGAGAAGCATTGAATGTGCCAATTGCTCTTGATACAGATGTGAATGCAGCAGCTTTAGGCGAGGCAACCTGGGGAGCAGCAAAAGGTGATCAAGTTGTGCTTTATATTACGATTGGCACTGGCGTAGGTGTAGGTGTCTGTATTGAAAATAAGCTGTTACACGGATTGGTACATCCAGAAGCGGGACACATTCTCTTGAACAAGCGAAAAGATGATCCTTATGAGGGTTCCTGTCCATTTCATAAAAACTGTATGGAAGGATTAGCGTCAGGTCCTGCAATAGAGGGCAGATGGAGTGATAAAGCAGAAAATCTCAGTGACAATGAATACGTCTGGGAGATGGAAGCCGATTACATTGCAAGTGCCCTAGCTAATTTTGTTCTTTTGTATTCACCCAATCGCATTATTTTAGGAGGAGGTGTTATGCATCAAGAAAGGCTTTATCCAATGATTCGAGAAAAAGTGAAACATTATTTGAATGGTTATATTACTCATAGAATGTTGGAAGAGGAGATGGATGCTTATATTATTCCGCCGTTATTAGGGGATGATGCAGGAATTAAAGGTGCACTAAAGCTGGCAATTGACAGACTAAATCATATATAAGACATGGAAGATAGAGGAAGAGTATAATTTATGCTTTTCCTCTTTTAAATTCTAGGCTCTATGTCAAGTGTTGGGGTATGATTCTTTGAATCAGGCTCTATCACTGGATGTAGGGC
>DBKX01000071.1 GCA_002297865.1 Lachnoclostridium sp. UBA739 | reverse complement strand
TCACGAATATTGTATAAATTTAACATCAGTTTTATTTATTTACACAAAGCTAAAACATTGTCTACTCATTCCTCCCTCATCCTAACAACCTTCGCCGCTTGTCTCTTCCTATCCTCATCCAACGCCGCATAATGCTTCCTAGTCGTATTTACGTCATTATGCCCAAGCACCTCAGCCACCAGGTAAATATCCCCCGTCTCCTTATACAAATTCGTACCATACGTACTCCTAAGCTTATGAGGCGTAATATGTTTAAACCGAGTTACCTGTTTTGCCGTATCCGACACCAGATTCTCAATCGCCTTCACCGACATACGCTTTCTCTGAATCGACAAGAACAATGCCCCTTCATGACCCTGGACTGCCTGAATCTGATTCCTGGACTGTTCAATATAATCCATCAGAGCCTTTTCAACCTCATCTCCAAAGTAAACATAATCTTCCTTACCACCCTTACGAATAATCTTGATTCGGTTATTTTTAAAATCCACATGCTCCAAGTCTAACCCCACACATTCCGACACACGAATACCAGTTCCAAGCAGCAGCGTAAAAATAGCCAGATTACGAAGTTTATTCTTCTCATAATAAACCTTCTTCATCCCAGTCAAATCTTTACCACCAAACTCAACTAAATCCAACAGCTCCGCAACTTCATCCGGATCAAGCCTAATAATCTGCTTCTGATGCAGTTTTGGCAAGTCTACTACAATTGTAGGATTATTTTTAATCATCTTTCTCTTGCTGTAGTACAGATAAAAACTACGAAGAGAAGAAAGCTTGCGATGGATGCCACGCTCGTCATTGGTGCGTATTTTCCCGTTTGGGTCCTGATATACTTTTAAAAATTCCAGATACTCTTCAATATCAACAGGCTCCAACAATTCCAAATCTGATACAACAAAATCTTTTATTTCTTTATGTGCAAAATAACTATTCCTCTGTTGCAGAAAGAAGAAAAATACCTTTAAATCATATGCATAAGAGATTCTAGTCTTAGCAGTTGTAGTTGGTTCCAGACCACGAAAATAATCTCGTATAAACTGGGGAAACTCCTGTAAGATAGTTCTCAGCTTTTCCGTATTTTCCACAGACAATTGTTTATGATAAGATAAGTTATCCATAATTTCCTCCTTTTGTAAACTCCATAACCAAAGTATAGCATCATCCAAGCCAAAAATCAATTTAGCGAAGAGAGTTTCCACGATCCGATCATCCATTATATAAAAATCCAAGAATGCACTCCTGCTCGAAATACAATCACCCAAATAGAAGTTACAAATTGACAAAAACTAGAACATCCACTATTATGAAAGAACACTAAACAAAAATGACATTAATATTTATTATATATAGTAAATATAAGAAAGGAACCCACATGAACCAATCCATACTTTACACATACGCCATGTTATCTCTAAACACCTATAAAAAACTGATGTTCTCCGCCGGCTCTAGCTACTACAACAACGCATTCTTCATCGGCATACACCAATTGCATAAGCAGGGAATCATCAATCTGGAATGGAAGAGTGCACCTCTTTCAGAAGCCGAACAAGACAGACTCCATCTTCACGCATGGCATGAAAAAGAAGCACCAACATCAATAGAACTTCCCTTTCTAAAGAAAACCAAACCATTAAGCAACGACTTGCTGGAATACAAGTTTCTTTCTGATAGAATACCAGAGACTCAGCCAATTCATCTATTAAACCTTATCAAAGAAGACTATCGATACGAGATTAACAAAAAGGTTACAACTATGCAAGAAATACTAGAACGTGGCTTACTAGACCATAACATGGCATTCAAAACGGCGAAAAAACGCCTATTCGGTAAATCCAGAACCTTCATATTACCAGAACCTGCTGCACTACAAAATACAGCCACCTATCTAAGAACAATTTTAAATCAAGATAAACCGATGACGGAACAAGATTTTATTCTATGCTATTTAGCCAAAGTTGAACGTATGCTTCCAAGTCTATACGACAAACAAGAAGCAGAATATCTCTACGACAAAATAGAGTCCTTATCCCAGTCAAAGCCACATTGTGAGGATCTTTTCCTGAAAATATACAATCTTATTCGAGTTATGGAAGAAAGTCTGTTTCAGACGTTAACTTTGTCCGATGAATAATTTTTTTTATTGCATTTTGCACAAAAACGTGGTAAAATATGACCATGGTGGTAACATTTTCATCTAAATTTTATATCATTTTGTGGTAACGTTACCATACAGCGAATTTCTAGAACAGGATGAAGATACTAAAAACAGTTAAGTTTTAGAAATAAGAAAACAGAATAGAAGTTTAATAGGAGGTATATTCATGAGAAAAAAACTTATTGCGATGATGTTAGGGGCATGTATGACAGCAACACTATTTACTGGATGTGGTGCAAAAGAAGAGAAAGAAACAGCTAGTGATAACGGAAAGGGAAGTGTTTATTATTTAAACTTTAAACCAGAGCAGGATAAAGACTGGCAAGCGCTTGCAAAAGAGTATACCAAAGAAACTGGTGTTAAAGTAACTGTCCAGACAGCGGCTTCTGGTACATACGAATCTACATTAAAATCAGAGATGGCTAAATCGGATGCGCCAACTTTATTCCAGGTAAACGGTCCTGTAGAATTAGCTACATGGAAAGATTACTGTTATGATTTAGCAGACAGCGCTCTATATAAAGACTTAAAGAGCGATGACTTTGCATTAATCGGTGATGATGGCAAAGTGCAAGGCATTGCTTATGTAATTGAAACTTACGGATTAATTTATAATAAAAAGATTTTAGCTGATTACTGCAAGATGGATAATGCCGTTGTTTCTTCCGCAGAGGAAATCAACAGTTTTGATAAATTGAAAGCAGTAGCAGATGACATTCAAAAACGTTTAGATGAAATCAATGATAAATATGGTTATGACTTACAAGGTGCCTTTACATCTGCTGGTATGGACTCAAGTTCCGACTGGAGATTTAAAACACATTTAGCAAACTTACCTATTTACTATGAATACAAAGACAAAGAAATCAAAGAAACAGATGCAATCGAAGGTACTTATTTAGATAATTACAAGAATATATGGGATTTATATATCACAGATGCAACTTGTGACAAAGCTTTAATTTCCAGTAAGACTTGTGACGATGCTACTGCTGAATTTGCTATGGGTAATGCAGTATTCTATCAAAATGGTACTTGGGCTTACGATGGAATCAAAGGCAATGAAATTGCAGATGAAGATATCGGTATGATGCCTATTTACATTGGTGCTCCTGGTGAAGAAAACCAAGGTTTATGTACTGGTTCTGAAAACTACTGGTGTGTCAATAACAAAGCTTCTGAAGAAGACATTCAGGCTACTTTAGATTTCGTACAATGGGCAGTTGAAAGTGATAAAGGTAGAGATTCCATGTCACATGATATGGGATTTGTAACTCCTTTCAAAACATTTACAGGTGATTATGTAGCAAACAATCCATTAATCACAGCAGCAAATGAATCGATTGAAGCTGGCAAAACTCCAGTATCATGGAACTTCTCAACAATTCCATCTGAAAACTGGAAAAACAACGTAGGCAATGCATTATTAGAATATGCTCAGGGAACTGGAAAATGGGATACTGTTGCATCTGCATTTGTAGATGGATGGAAAACAGAATACGACGCAGCACACAAGTAGAGGACATTGACATGAACAAATCCATGAAAAAGTATTTTCCAATCTTTGCATTACCAACACTGATTGCATTTACCATTGGTTTTATTATTCCATTTGTGATGGGTATTTACCTTTCCTTCTGTGAATTTACTACCGTAAATGATGCAAAATTCGTTGGATTAAGCAATTACACTAAAATTTTTACAGATTCCACATTTATTCACTCCTTGTGGTTTACTGTATTGTTTACCATAGTAACAGTAGTTGCAATTAACTTATTTGCTTTCATAGTTGCTTTGGTATTAACTAGAGATGTACCTGGAACAAACTTGTTCCGTACTGTATTCTTTATGCCAAACTTAATTGGTGGTATTATTCTAGGATACATTTGGCAATTGTTATTAAATGGTATCCTGTTACAATTTAACAGAACATTGACATACAAATCCGTATACGGATTCTGGGGTCTGGTTGTTCTGATGTGCTGGCAACAGATTGGATACATGATGATTATTTACGTTGCAGGGATTAAAAATATTCCTTATGATTTAATTGAAGCTGCCAAAATGGATGGTGCATCCAAATGGCAGCTCGTCAAAAAAGTGATCATTCCGATGGTTATGCCATCTATTACAATATGTACATTTTTAACACTTACTAATTCCTTTAAGCTGTTTGACCAGAACTTAGCATTAACAGCAGGTCAGCCTTCTAAGATGACGGAAATGTTAGCGCTTAACATTTATAATACGTTCTATGGAAGAGCAGGCTGGGAAGGTGTTGGCCAGGCGAAATCAGTTATCTTCTTCTTGATGGTTGCCTTAATTGCCTTAGCACAAAATAGAATTACGAAACAGAAGGAGGTACAGCAATAATGAAATGGAAACACGGGAGATGGATTGTGAGTTTATTATTCACCCTATTATCTATCGTTTATGTTTACCCGATTTTTCTTGTAATCATTAACTCCTTCAAGAAAAAAGCTTACATTAACAAATTTCCATTCCAGATAGCTACAGATAAGATGTTTGTTGGCTTGGAAAACTATATAGAAGGAATGGAAAAAATTGATTTTTTTAATGCCTTTGGCTGTAGTTTATTCATAACAATTGGATCAG
>DBKX01000187.1:12551-19164 GCA_002297865.1 Lachnoclostridium sp. UBA739 | reverse complement strand
AGAACAGAAACAGAAACAGACTTATTCGGTGAGCAAGCAGTACTTTGTGGTGGTGTTTGTGCCTTAATGCAAGCCGGTTTCGAAACATTAGTAGAAGGCGGTTACGATCCAAGAAATGCATACTTCGAATGTATCCATGAAATGAAATTAATCGTAGACTTAATCTACCAAAGCGGTTTCGCTGGAATGAGATATTCTATTTCCAACACAGCGGAATATGGTGATTATATTACAGGACCTAAGATCATTACAGAAGAAACTAAGAAGACAATGAAGAAAATTTTATCCGATATTCAAGATGGTACATTTGCAAAAGACTTCTTATTAGATATGTCTGAAGCAGGTGGTCAGGCTCATTTCCGTGCTATGAGAAAATTAGCTTCTGAGCATCCATCAGAAAAAGTCGGAGAAGAAATCCGTAAATTATATAGCTGGAATGGCGAAGACAAATTAATCAACAACTAATTTGAATTTCTATTTTTGTAGAAGAATTGATAAAAGGAAGATAAAAATAACCTTTCGATAAAGGAAGTTTTTAGCTTCCTTTTTTATTTGGAAACTACTAGTTAAAAGTAAAAAACTATTACAAAAGTATTGCAAAAATGTTAAATATGTGTTACATTGTAAATATAAGAGACAAAAACGAGTCTATTTGGCCGATAAAGTTTCTTATTAGAAAGAGGATAATATAATGCAACATTTTAAAAGAACATATCGTTTATGGATTACAAGTTTACTAATTCTTTTCACTTGTATGGTGGGGACAGTCAGAAAAGAGGCTTTGCAATATGATGCAGCTACGGTTTTAGGGAAACCAACGCTAACAATTATGAGTCGTACGCCATCTTCTGTTAGTCTGAAGTATTCTAAAGTGAATGGTGCTACAAGTTACCAGATTTACCGTGCAACGAAGCAAGATGGAACTTACCAAAAGATAAAAACTACGAAAGAGTTAACATATAAAGATACAAGTACAACAAGCAAGGCTGCCTATTATTACAAAGTCAGAGCTTGCAAAACGGGAGCAAGCAAGAATACGTATGGAAACTTTTCTGCAGTGAAAAGAGTGAAAGCTGTTCTGTCGAAAACAACAAATCTAACAGCCAAATCCAGTGCAAGTGGAATAAGTTTGACTTGGAAAACGGTTTCTAGGGCGACAAGTTACCGGGTTTATCGTGCAGCTAAAAAGAATGGCACATATGAATATGTGGCATCTACGAAAAACTTAAAGTATACAGACAATAATGTAACAAGTGGTAAAACCTGCTTTTACAAAGTGCGCGCATATGCAGTAAGTAATTCTATAAAGTATTATGGAAGTAATTCTTCCATAGTATCTGCAAAAATCAGCAATCAGGCTCAAACCAATAAGTCCTATCAGCAACAGGTAATCGATTTAGTAAATAAAGAAAGAAAAGCAGCAGGTCTTTCTTCACTTACGACAACAAGTAAATTAGAAAGTGCAGCAATGCATAGAGCAAAAGAAACGGTAGAAATATTTTCCCATACAAGACCAGATGGCACTAGTTTTTACACCGTACTAGGGGAGTATGGAATCACATATAATGCTTGTGGAGAAAATATTGCCTGGGGACAGAGAACACCAGAGGCAGTAATGAATGCCTGGATGAATTCAGATGGTCATAGAAAAAATATCATGTCTTCCAATTTTAATAAAATCGGAATCGGATATTATGTAGTGAATAATACGCCGTATTGGGTTCAGATATTTACAAATTAAAAATGTGACTTTAAGAGAAATTCCCGGACATCATAAATCCGGGAATTTTTTATAACTGTTTTGTATAGCCTTTAAAAGCAGTCGGAATTGCAAAATGGTCTGCAATTTCTTCCTTTGTTGCCCACACCAGATCTTCAAATAAATCTAAGTCCTTTTTCTTTAGGACAACTCGATACCCAATCATATGCCATTCCACATGACTGAAAATGTGTTTTCCAGGTCCAAGAAGTTCTAGCTCATACTCTTCAATACCTTGTTCGCTCAATAAACGCTCTAGTTTTGGAATTGATAAGGATTCTTCTACATTTGGAAATTCCCATAAGCTTGCTAATAAGCCTTTGTCTAGACGTTTGTGTAAGGCGTATTCGCCGTTGCAAGAAAATAGAAATACTGTTTTTTCTTCTATCTTTTTAGCCTTCTTTGAAGATTTTACAGGAAGCTCGTCTGTTAAATTTTCCTGAAATGCTTTGCAGTTATGGCTTAGAGGACACTGGTCGCATAAAGGTTTTCCATTTGGAATGCATATGGTTGCCCCTAGATCCATTAGGGCTTGATTCAAGTCTCCAGAACGGATTTCGGGCATAATTTTTAGCATATCCTTTTCTAATTCCTTTTTTACCTTTGGCAGCATAATATCATCGTAAGAACCAGTTAAACGTTTTGTAACACGCAAAACATTGCCATCTACAGCAGGAACAGGAATCTGATAAGCAATAGAAGCAATAGCACCGGCTGTGTAGGTTCCAATTCCAGAGAGACTTAGCAAAGCTTTATAATCCCTAGGTAACTCTCCGCCATACTGTTCCACTACAGTAATAGCAGCCTTTTGCATATTGCGAACGCGGTTATAATAACCTAAACCTTCCCAGAGTTTCAAAAGTTTTTCAGGTTCAGCTTCCGCTAAATCCTTTATGGTAGGAAGAGCTTCAATAAATCGGACAAAGTAACCCTTTACGGCTTCCACTCGCGTCTGTTGTAACATAATTTCGGAAACCCATGTATAGTATGGATTGGCTTGATTGCGCCAAGGAAGTTCTCTAGCATTGTTATCATACCATTCCAATAAGTCATTTACGATAAAACCATAATTTGTACTCATGTATTCCCTCGTTTCATTAATAATTGCGGTTCTGCTATGCATTTTACTCTATTTCCAAAGTGGAAACAAGTTATAAAATAAGGAATATCCTCGTCCCTTGCATTCAGTACCAACATTTGCTATTATAATACCTAATAGCTATAATAAAAAATACATATAGGAGGAATATCATGTCGGAGCAAAGAATCGAAACAAAATGTGTGCAAGGAATTTATAATCCCAAAAAGGGTGAATCCAGAGTGATTCCGATTGTACAAAGTACAACGTTTAAATATGAAACAAGCGACCAAATGGGAAGACTATTTGATTTGGAAGACGAAGGATATTTTTATTCAAGACTTGCCAATCCAACCAATGATCTTGTAGCAGGAAAAATTGCAGAACTAGAGGGTGGTGTAGGTGCCATGCTTACAGCTTCTGGACAAGCAGCAAACTTTTACGCAGTGTTTAACATCTGTGAAGCTGGTGATCATTTTGTTTGCTCGTCAGCATTGTACGGTGGAACATTTAACTTATTTGGTGTTACCATGAAGAAGCTTGGAATAGAGTGTACTTTTATCGACCCAGATGCTAGTGTGGAAGAGCTCGAAAAAGCATTTCAGTCAAATACAAAATGCGTATTTGCAGAAACAATATCAAATCCATCTTTAGTAGTTTTAGACATTGAGAAATTTGCTACGTTAGCCCATAACCATGGAGTACCTCTAATTGTTGATAATACATTTGCAACGCCAATTAACTGTCAGCCATTCAAATGGGGAGCAGACATCGTAACGCATTCTACTACAAAATACATGGATGGACATGCTATGGCTTTAGGGGGATGTATTGTAGATAGTGGTAATTTTGACTGGTTAGCTCATAAAGATAAGTTCCCAGGACTTACACAGCCAGATGATTCCTATCATGGTATTGTCTATGCTGAGAAATTTGGAAAGATGGCATACATACAAAAAGCAGTTGCACAGCTTATGCGAGACTTAGGTTCTATGCAGTCTCCACAGAATGCATTTTTACTAAATGTGGGACTTGAGACTTTACATCTAAGAGTACCTAGACATTGCGAAAATGCACAAAAGGTTGCGGAATATTTATCTGATAACGACAAGATTGCTTGGGTAAAATATGCTGGATTACCAGGAGATGCACATCACGAAATTGCGAAGAAGTATTGTCCAAATGGAACGTGTGGAGTGTTATGTTTTGGTTTAAAAGGTGGACGAGAAGCAAGTATTACTTTCATGGATCATTTAAAATTGGCTGCAATCGTAACACACGTTGCAGATGCCCGTACTTGTGTATTGCATCCAGCAAGCCATACTCATAGACAGATGACAGAAGAACAGTTATTAGAAGCAGGAGTACAGCCTGATTTAATTCGTTTCTCAGTGGGTATAGAGAACGTTGAAGATATTATTGAAGATATTGAACAGGCATTAAAGACAATCTAGTTATGAAAAAGACATCGTATTGTGAATAGGAAACGGAGGAAAAAACTTGAACTGGGATTACATTTTATTTGACCTTGATGGAACACTTACAGAACCGAAACTTGGTATAACAAAAAGTTTTCAATATGCGTTGGAAAGTCTGGGGATTTATGAAGATAACCTGGATCATCTGGAAAAGGTCATTGGACCACCTTTGTATGATTCATTCATAGAATTTTACCAGTTAAGTCCCGAAGAGGCGGAAAAGGGAATACAAAAGTACCGAGAGCGATTTCAAACGATTGGCTGGAAAGAAAATGGATTATATGACGGAATTGTTCCAATGCTTGAAACAATAAAGGACAAAAAGCTTGCAATTGCTAGTTCAAAACCTACTGTTTTTGTAGAAAAGATATGTAATTATTTTGGAATACGAAACTATTTTGATGTAATCATTGGAAGTGAGTTAGATGGAACTAATTCCGATAAGATGGAGATAATTACGAAAGCGTGCAAAGCGCTAGGAGTTAAGAATAAGAATAAAGTGATAATGGTAGGGGATCGTAAGTTTGACATTATTGGAGCACATCAATATGGCATAGAGGCCATTGGGGTGAAATATGGATATGCACAGGGACTTGAACTTGAACAAACAGGTGCAGATTATATTGCCAAGACAGTAAAAGAGTTGGAAACTATACTAAATAAAAATCAATGAACTAGAAATTGAAGTAGGGAATTAGCTATTTAAGTAAATGGTGTGCGTACATTGTGACATTTGTCATAATAATTAATATTTTTAATAAAATAAGTGGTTGTTTATCATAAAAAATATAAAAAACTTTAAAAAAATTTAACCATTATCAATAATTTGTGGTATAATATACCTATGAACAAAGATAGAATCTAGCGAAATGGGTGGTGTCGTGTTACATATAGCGATATGTGATGATGAAGCAATTTTATGTTCACAACTAGAAGAAATGCTTCTAAGAATTGCAAAACAATGTGGAGAACAGTTAGATGTCGATGTTTTTTATAAGGGTGAAGAATTATATAAATATCTAAATCAGGACATACAATATGACATTATTTTTTTAGACATAGAGTTAGAAATGATGAGTGGGGTCGAGGTTGGATACAAGATTAGGAATGAACTTCAGAATGACATAACACAGATAGTTTACATATCGGGGAATGAAAGCTATGCTATGGAGTTATTTCAGATTAGGCCACTGAATTTTTTGATTAAGCCTGTATCTTATGAGAGAATTTACAGTGTGTTTACTACCGCACTTCGAATTGTTAATAAGGGAAGCCAATATTTTGAATACCAATTTAAGCATGCTTCTTATAAGGTTCCTATTAAGAACATACTTTATTTTGAAAGTGAAAATAGGAAGATTAACATTATTACTACAGAAGATATCCGTACATTTTACGGAACACTTGACGATGTGTATGAAAAAGTGAAACAGTATAATTTCTTAGATATCCATAAGTCATATCTAGTGAATTATAATTATATTGTAAAGTTTGAATACAGACAAGTAACGTTATCGAATGACAGAGTTCTTCCTATAAGTCAGATGAATCGAAAACGAATAAGGGCATTGCAATTGGAGATAGAGAAGGATGGTGTCTCGAATGCTACTGAGTAGATATCAGAGCATGTGTTTGATTATTAACGTTTTATATGTATATACAATATACAGATACCTAAAAGTGTTTTTTGGTAAAAGGAGAACAGTCTGGTTTGTGGAGTTTATTTCCTACATTGGATTTTATGGACTTATAGCTATTGTAATGATTTTCTTTAATCGGTTGATTGTTAATATTGTATCTAGTCTAATGGGGTTTTATTTATTAGCTTTGAACTATAAAGGAAACATAAAGAACAGGTTGATGGCTGTATTTTCAATCTATGTAACCATAGCTTGTACTGAGATAATTAGTGCTGTGTTTTGTGGATACTTAAAATTTGATGACTTTTACGGTAAAATTGAGTTTTCATCTATTGCAGCAATGGTTGCATGTCGTATATTAGCATTTATAATTGTATTGGTTTTTGAAAACTATAAGCATATTAAGCAAGGAGTAGATATTCCTGTCAGCAACTGGATGGCATTAGTATTCATACCACTTGGAACGTTTTACATTATCATGAGTGTGCTGCTTCTTGGAGCAGAAAAACCAGCTATGGTGACAGTATGTGTCTTTGTTTTACTAGGGATAAATATTATTACATTTTTCTTGTATGATACAATGAATAAGTACTATGAAGATAAACTGCAGAGAATGATGTTAAAACAACAGAATGAAAGCTATCTAAAACAGATGGAG
>DBKX01000187.1:4637-12543 GCA_002297865.1 Lachnoclostridium sp. UBA739 | reverse complement strand
TAATGAATAGTTCTCATGAAAATGTTCGTTCTGTGCGGCATGATATTAAAAATCACTTAGTTGCAATTGAAACTTATGTGAAAAGGAATGAGAAAGAGGAAGCAATTGATTATATACATAAAATAATAGATGCGTCTTATGGTGATAAAAGCATTATATCAACAGGTAATATTGAAATTGACAGTATATTGAATTACAAGATGGAACAAGCAAAGTCTAAAAGTATTGAATTCGAAAAAGATATCAAAATTCCAACAGAACTAAATATTGAAGGACTCGATATTGTGGGAATTCTAGGTAATCTTATAGATAATGCAATTAATGCAAATATGAAAATAGAGGAGGGTAGAAAAATTTTCTTGGGCCTAAAGTACAGCCGAAATTTGTTCTTTATAACAGTATGGAATACATTCAACGGCAAAGTGCTTTACATGGATAATAAGATAGCAACAACACATAAAGACAAGGAACATCATGGTATCGGATTAAATAATGTACATTCAATTGTACAGAAATATGATGGTACAATGAATATTACACATGAAGATAAAATTTTTAAAGTAGAAATCATGTTATATCTGAAATAGTTGTGTAAGAAATTGAGAGTTAGTTTGCTCATGAAACAAGGGTTTAGTACTCTGAGGAGGTAATGTCTATGAAGAATTCAATGAAAATGTTATCAATGGGGATTGGAAAATTGGGTTATCAAGTAACAAAAGCAAATGTAAACTCAGCTTGTTGTTCGCTTTTGCATCAAGAAAAACTACCAAAGAAAGCAGATAAGCTTCGTAAATTTTGATGTAGGTAAAAAATACTAGAATGAAAAGAAAAAATCCAGCTCTTAATTTAAGGCTTTAAATTAAGGTTGGATTTTTTTTGCATTTCTGATATGATTTTAATAGTAAAAATATATGGAGGATTACTATGGTAACAGTTAGAGGAATAGAAATTGGAACTGGAAAACCTAAAATTTGTGTTCCTATTACGGGTAGAACGTTAGAAGAAATTTTTGAGCAGGCAAAAGAGATTGCACCACTTTTGGTAGAAGTTGTAGAATGGAGAGTGGACTACACAGGATTTGCTCATGATAAGAATACTATATTACTAGTATTGGAAGGGTTACGTAAGCAGTTACAGAATAAAATACTGTTGTTTACATTCCGTACTCAAAAGGAAGGTGGAGAACAGGAGCTAAGCGACAAAGAGTATTTTGAATTAAATAAATTCGCAGCAGAAACAAAACTGGTAGATTTAATCGATCTTGAGTTATTTTCAAGTGATGATAAGATAGATTTTTATGTGAGTGAAATACATAAGTCAGGCTGTAAAGTGATTGTCTCAAATCATGATTTTTTTAAGACCCCAGAGGAAAGTGAGATCGTGAGCCGATTAAGAAGGATGGAACAGGCAGGCGGAGATATTTTAAAAATCGCTGTAATGCCGCAATCTCCACAAGATGTGCTTACATTGCTTAGTGCAACATACAAGGCATCTGAATCATTAGTACAGCCTGTAGTTACAATGTCTATGGCTAAGTTAGGTGCTGTGAGCAGGATAACAGGAGAAGTATTTGGTTCAGCTCTTACATTTGGAACGGTTGGCAAAGCTTCCGCTCCAGGGCAAATTCCGGTAAAACAACTTGCCAAATATTTAGAACTTTTTTCATAAAAACTATGGTACACACCATAGTTTTTTTGTAAGGCTCTTTTCATTCAAATAGTAATATAATATAATGATGGTAGCTTATAATGAGAAAAATAATCATTATTAAATAAGATTATGAAAGAAGGAGAAACAGTGCATTTAGTGAATGGTAAAGTAGGAGCCACTTATATTGTCGAAAATATATCACTAAGGCTTGAAACCAATAGACGTCTGCAAGCATTAGGGCTAACAAAGGGAACTAAGATAACTGTATTAAATAATAAGAAAAGCGGGAGTGTAATTTTCTCTGTACGTGGTTCTAGATTAGCTGTAGGGAAAGAAATTGCTACAGGCTTAGAGGTGAAGGAGGCAGAATAATGAGTGAAGAGCTAAATGTTGGATTTATCGGGAATCCCAATTGTGGGAAAACAACTCTATTTAATGCATACACAGGGGCTAAGCTAAAAGTTGCAAACTGGCCGGGAGTTACAGTTGAAAAAAAAGAAGGAGCAATGAAGTATCACGACCATAAGTTTAAGCTTGTAGATTTACCAGGTATCTATAGTTTGACATCCTATACAATGGAAGAAAGATTATCTCGTGAATACATAATGGGGAATGAAGTAGATGTTATCGTTGATGTTGCAGATGCTTCCGCATTAGAGAGAAATCTTTATTTAACATTGCAATTAATCGAGATGGGCAAACCTGTAATTTTAGCATTAAATATGATGGATATTGTAGAAGAAAGAGGAATGGAAATTGATCTTCATAGGCTTCCAGAAATGTTAGGAATTCCAGTCATTCCAGTTTCTGCAAGAAAAAGAACTGGTTTAGATATTTTAATGCACACAGTTGCACATCATAAATCGAAAACAAAACAGTGTACCTTGGAACATCATCATAGAGGTATGAACCAAAGTGGTTCCTATCGCACTGATACAAGACATGAAGAATATGCAATTGTTTACGATGATGAAATTGAGTCAAAGATAGACGAGCTTACAATCAGACTTGGGAAGAAATTCAAGGAAATTAAGAATAAACGTTGGGTCGCAATTAAGTTATTAGAACAGGATGCAGAAATAATGAAACGCTATCCGATTGATACCCAGGGGATCATAGATAGAAGCTATGAAACAGACATAACCAATCAAAAATATGATTTTATAGAAGAAATTATAGAAGAAGTTCTAGTAAACAAGGCGAAGAAAGCGGCATCTACGGATAAAGTTGATAAAATTCTGACAAATCGTTACTTAGGAGTCCCAATTTTTTTAGCAGTTATGGCAGTGGTATTCTTTATAACATTTGCGGTAGGTGATTACTTAAAAGGTGGATTTGAATGGGCTATTGATATGATCTCTTGTGGAGCAACAAGAGGGCTTACGATGCTACATGCAAGTGACGTTGTAATATCTCTTGTAGTGGATGGAATTATTGCAGGCGTTGGAGGGATTTTAACATTCCTGCCTAATATCTTTATTCTGTTCCTAGCACTTGCATTGCTAGAAGACAGTGGATATATGTCAAGAGTAGCTTACGTAATGGATGGAATTATGGGGAAACTTGGCCTATCAGGCAGAGCATTTATTCCAATGCTTTTAGGATTTGGCTGTACGGTTCCTGCAATTATGGCATCTAGAGCGTTAGAAGATAAAAGAGACCGTTTTCGAACAATTTTAGTAACACCATTTATGTCATGTAGCGCAAGACTTCCAATCTATGTTCTGTTTTCACAGATGTTTTTTGGAAAAAATGCTATGTTAGCAGCATATTCGATGTATGTAATTGGATTAGTCATTGCTATTCTTATAGCACTTATACTTAAAATGGTTGGCAAGCATAAAGCCATCAATCCGCTGTTAATCGAATTACCTGAATACAAAACACCTAATGGCAGAAGTATCTGTATTTATGTATGGGATAAAGTAAAAGATTATTTGACAAAGGCGGGAACGACTATCTTTATTGCATCAATCATTGTATGGTTTATCCTGAATTTTAATCAAAATGGACTTACCACAGATATTTCTAATAGTTTCGGTGCTTCTATTGGAGTATGGCTTGTTCCGATTTTGAGGCCAGCAGGACTTGGTTTATGGCAAGTTGCATTGTCTTTAATATCCGGTATAAGTGCCAAAGAAGTAGTAGTTTCCAGCTTTTGCGTACTGTTCCATATTACAAATATTAATTCAGCAGAAGGAACCCGCGCATTACAGGCAGCTTTGGCGACGCAAGGTTTTACGCAGATTAATGCATATGCAATGATGCTGTTCTGCTTATTATACACACCATGTATCGCTAGTCTTGCAACAATAAAGCGAGAGTTAAAATCTGCGAAATGGACTACATTTGTTGTTGTTTTCCAATTAGTTGTTGCGTGGACAGTGACAACACTATTTTTCCAGATAGCATCAAGAATCTAGGGAAGGTGGAAACTGATATACTCATTTAGAAGAAAAATTGGAGAAAGGTGGAGAGATTTATGGGGAAAGAGCTGATTTTAAATCTAAGACAACGTCAGGAACAATGGGAACATGAGCATCTCAGTCCTTATGCGTCGTTTAGTGATAAGACAAGGGGACGTGATGTTTATGAAGAGCCATGTGATATCCGACCAAGCTATCAGCGGGATAGGGATCGTATTCTACACTGCAAGTCATTTCGAAGATTAAAGCATAAGACACAGGTTTTCTTAGCACCAGAAGGAGATCACTACAGAACCAGACTTACTCACACACTTGAAGTCGCGCAAACTGCTAGAACAATTGCCAGGGCGCTCCGGTTAAATGAGGATCTGGCTGAGGCAATCGCACTTGGCCACGATTTAGGCCACACTCCTTTTGGACACGCAGGGGAGCGTGCTTTAAATGGAATTTGTCCAGATGGATTTGAACATGCAAAACAGAGTTTAAGAGTGGTAGAGGTCATAGAAAAAAATGGCCAGGGATTAAATTTGACTAAGGAAGTAAGGGATGGTATAGTAAACCATCAAACAAAAGGAAAGCCATCAACATTAGAAGGGAAAATTGTAAGAATCTCAGATAAAATAGCTTATGTAAACAGCGACATTGACGATGCAATAAGAGGAAAAATAATAACCGAAGAAGAAATTCCAAAAGAACTTATTGAAATTCTCGGCAATTCAACCAGAAAACGACTGGATGTGTTAATACATGATGTGGTTCATAACAGTGAAGGAAAGAATGAAATTGCTATGTCAAAAGGAATTAGCACGGCAATCGTTGAGCTTCGTGCATTTATGTTTAAAAATGTATATACCAATCCAAAGGCAAAGGGGCAGGAAAAGAAGGCAGAACATTTAGTAGAGCAGTTATACGAATATTACTGTAAACATCCAGAATGTATGCCAGATGAATATCAGGTTTCCATTGCAGAAGGACTCTGCTCAAAGGAACGAGTTGTATGCGATTATGTGGCTGGGATGACGGATCGTTATTCTATTAGTAAATATAAGGAAATTATGATTCCTGATGTATGGAATATTTATTAAAAAAATATTATTTTCTTTTGAATTAAAAAAGGAAAATAGACGCGAGTGTCGAATGATATAAATTAAGGGAGACTTTTTTATTAACTAGGAAAGTTCTCTGCGAGCCCTTCCCTAGTTAATAAAAAAAGTGCCCTAAAAAACAGGGCACAGGATGCACACGAACGGGTAAGGAAGTTAGTTGCTAAAGAACAGCGACACTTAATCCGTTCGGCGCAGCAAAGTGCCTTCTGCCTCAAGATTGAGGGGCAGAGAAGCTGAGAGTGTCGAAGGCACTTTGTTCTTAATATTAGCAGCGTAAGAAGAAGGAGGCACAATGTTTTATCCAGATGAAACCATTGAAGAAGTGAGAGAACGTAGCGATATTGTTGATGTTATTTCTAACTATGTAAAGCTAAAGAGAAGTGGAAGTAACTATGTTGGTTTGTGCCCATTTCATAATGAGAAGACACCTTCTTTTTCCGTTAGCAGGAATAAACAGATGTATTATTGCTTCGGTTGTGGAGCAGGAGGAAACGTATTCACTTTTATAATGGAGTATGAGAACTTTTCTTTTGTAGAGTCTGTAAAATATTTAGCTGAAAGAGCAGGTGTTGACTTGCCAGCGGAAGAATACTCAAGCGTAGTGAAACGTGAAGCCGACTTAAAGACAAAGCTTTATGATGTTTATAAGACAGCAGCCAATTATTATTACTATCAGATGAGAACAGAACAGGGGAAGAAAGCTTACGAGTATTTAAAAAATCGTGAACTATCAGATGAGACGATAAAACACTTTGGTTTAGGCTATTCCAATGTATATAGTGATGACTTATACCGTTATTTAAAAAGTAAAGGCTACGATGATGAAATTCTTCATAAATCGGGATTATTCACTTATGACGAGAAGAGGGGTACTCATGACAAATTCTGGAACAGGGTTATGTTTCCAATTTTAGATGTACACAATAAAGTAATCGCTTTCGGTGGACGAGTAATGGGAGATGGGATGCCAAAATATTTAAACTCTCCAGAAACACCTATATTTGATAAGAGTCGAAACTTGTTTGGCTTAAATATTGCAAGGCAGTCTCGTACGAGAAAATTGTTATTATGTGAAGGGTATATGGATGTAATTGCTCTTCATCAAGCAGGTTTTAATAATGCTGTGGCATCATTAGGAACTGCATTTACGTCTCAACAGGCAAGTTTGATAAAACGTTATGCAGAAGAAGTATATTTAACCTATGACAGTGATCAGGCAGGAACGAAAGCTGCACTTCGAGCAATACCAATTCTTAAGGAAGCGGGGTTAACTGCTAAGGTAATTAATATGCGACCATATAAAGACCCTGATGAGTTTATTAAAGCATTAGGAAAAGAAGAATACCAAAAGCGAATTGAACAGGCCATGAATAGTTTCCTTTTTGAGATTGATGTATTGGAACGAGAGTTTGATTTTGAAGATCCAGAGCAGAAAACAAAGTTTTTCCAGGAAACAGCTAAAAAACTTTGTACATTTGAAGATGAAATTGAGAGAAATAACTATATTGAAGCAATTGCACGTAAGTACCATATCACTTATGAAGATTTAAGAACTATGGTAAACCGTTATGGGGCAAGCCTTTCTAATATAAATCGGTATAATACAGTAGTAAAAGCAGATCGAGAGAGCTCTAAGCCAAATAAAGAAGTGGATGGAATTAAGCAATCACAGAAGATACTTTTGACTTGGTTAATAGAAGAACCAGAAATTTACGAGAAAATAAAAGATATTATTACAGCAGATGATTTTAAAGAGGAGATGTATCATAAAGCAGCAGAGTTAGTATTCGAACAGTTTAGAGAAAATGGAAAAGTATTACCCGCTGTCATTTTAAATCAGTTCTCAAGTAAAGAGGAACAGAAAGAAATTGCAGCACTTTTTAATACAGGTCTAGTGGGAGAAATTAATCATGCAGAAAAGGAAAAAGCATTCAATGATACAATCCATAAAGTGAAGAAGTTTAGCTTGGATTATGATAGTAGCAGAGCAACCAGCATAGAGCAGTTGCAGGAGATCATAAAGCAGCAGACAAATTTACAGAAATTGCATATTTCTTTATAGGATGGTTAGTATAGATAATAAGACCTACGCGGAGGAAGAAAAGAGGATGAATAATATGGACGATAATATGGCAAAGTTTTCTGAGAAGTTAAAAGAACTGATAGAGATCGCGAAGAGCAAAAAAAATATTTTAGAGTTCCAAGAGATAAATGACCACTTTTCAAACATGACATTAAGTCCAGAAATGATCGAAAAAGTCTATTCATATTTAGAAAATAATGGCATTGACATTTTAAGAATGACGGAAGATAGCGATGATGAAGATATAATTCCGGATTTAGAAGATTTAGATGACGTTGAAGAAGAAGACTTAGAAAATATTGATCTATCCGTTCCAGAGGGGGTCAGTGTTGAAGATCCAGTCCGTATGTATTTAAAAGAAATAGGTAAAGTCCCTCTTCTTAGTGCAGATGAAGAAATAAATCTTGCGCAAAGAATGGAACAGGGGGATGAAGATGCTAAGAAACGCTTAGCGGAAGCAAATCTTCGCCTTGTAGTAAGTATTGCGAAACGGTACGTTGGCCGTGGAATGCTGTTTTTAGATTTAATCCAGGAAGGTAATTTGGGATTAATTAAAGCAGTAGAAAAATTTGATTATCGTAAAGGATATAAGTTTAGTACCTATGCAACATGGTGGATCAGACAGGCTATTACAAGAGCCA
>DBKX01000187.1:0-4565 GCA_002297865.1 Lachnoclostridium sp. UBA739 | reverse complement strand
GAAATTAATTCGTGTTCAGAGACAGTTATTGCAGGAGTTAGGAAGAGAACCTACCCCAGAAGAGGTTTCTGAGAAAATGAATTTATCTGTTGACAGGGTTCGTGAAATTCAAAAGATATCACAGGAACCTGTCTCTTTAGAAACTCCAATAGGAGAAGAGGAAGATAGTCATCTTGGAGATTTTATACAGGATGACAATGTTCCTGTTCCAGCAGAAGCGGCCGCCTTCACTTTGTTGAAAGAGCAGCTTGTAGATGTTTTGGGAACACTTACGGAACGGGAGCAGAAAGTTTTAAGGCTTCGCTTTGGGCTTGATGATGGACGAGCTCGTACATTAGAGGAAGTTGGTAAAGAATTTAATGTAACACGAGAACGTATACGACAGATTGAAGCAAAAGCATTAAGAAAATTAAGACACCCAAGCCGCAGTAGAAAATTAAGAGATTATTTAGACTAGTTAGGAGATATTTATGCAGCTTTCAGAAAGACTATTTGCTATAGCCAATGAAGTACCAGAAGGAGGAGCTATCGCCGATGTAGGATGTGATCATGCGTATACATCACCGTATTTGGCAGAACATAAAAAACCGGCACACGTGATCGCAATGGATGTTAGAACGGGTCCTTTAAGCAAGGCAAAAGAGAATATAAAAGCATGTGGTTTGGAACATGTAATCGAAACTAGATTTTCAGATGGGCTAAGTGCCGTTACAAAAGGTGAGATTGATACCGTTGTAATTTCGGGAATGGGTGGCGCATTAATCCAGAAAATATTAGCAGAAGGTAAAGAAGCTTTAGAATCTGTTGAACACCTAGTGCTACAGCCACAGACTGAAAAAGCAGAACTAAGAAAATATATTCATTCAATTGGCATGAAAATAAACAAGGAAGTAATGTTAATTGATGAAGGAAAATATTATAATATTATAGTGGCGGTTCCAGGTTCTGAAGAACCGTATACAGAAGTAGAATATGAATTTGGAAGGTATCTGCTAGAAGAAAAGAATGAGATTCTTTATAAGTTTTTGCAAAAGGAATCCAAGAAGATGAAGGGAATTTTAGATAATCTTCGGAAATACAGAGAGAAGAACGAACAACGAATTTGCGAACTAAGTGAACAACAGAAGCTGATTGAAAAGGGACTTTATTATTTTTCAGATAAGGAGTAGATTTATATGTCAAAAAGTATAAATGTTACAATAGATGGTATTCCCAAAGAGTATCCAGAAGGGATTTCTCTTTGGGAAATCAGCCGAGATTATCAGAAAGACTGTCAGGATGAAATTATGCTTGCATTTGTTAATTACAAGCTTACAGAACTTAGAAGAACGCTACATAACGATGCCAGTGTTCGTTTTGTGACGGTAAGAGAGGACGCTGGATATAAAACATATACAAGAGGGCTTACTTTGGTTTTGTTAAAAGCCGTATATCAGGAAATTGGTCGTGAAAATATCAATAAAATTTCTGTAGAATATACAATCGGTTCAGGTTTGTATTGTGATTTTGATGGAACTGTTAAGCTGACGGAAGAGAAACTGCTTAATATAGAAAACAAGATGAGAGAATATGTAGAAAAAGATTTACTTTTTGATAAAAAATCTATAGATACAGATGAAGCCATTGGTTTGTTTGAACAGTATAAAATGTACGACAAACAGAAACTATTTCATTACAGAAGAGTATCTAAAGCAAATGTTTATAATTTAGATGGCTTTGAAGATTATTTTTATGGTTACATGCCATACAGTACGGGATGTTTGAAAAATTTTCGCTTATTTTTGTATGATGAAGGCTTCATTATGTTGCTTCCACGTCGAAATGAGCCAGAAAGTTTGCCAGAATTTACAGACCGTCCAAAATTCTTTCAGACGATTAAAGAGTCGAATGAATGGGGAAAAAGTATGGATGTTGATACAATAGGGGCTTTAAATGACGTAATAGCTGCAGGACAGATGAGTGATTTAATTCTAGTTCAAGAATCAATGCAGGAAAAGAAAATTGCGGAGATCGCGGCTAGAATAGCTGAATCAAAAGATAAGAAGTTTGTTATGATTGCTGGACCATCATCTTCAGGAAAGACAACATTTTCCCACAGACTTAGTATACAGCTTAGAACTTTTGGATTAAAACCACATCCAATTGGAATTGATGATTACTTTGTTAATCGAGAAGACACGCCAGTTGATGAAAACGGAAACTTTAATTTTGAATGTTTAGAGGCAATTGACGTGGAACAGTTTAATGAGGACATGACAGCTTTATTAAATGGGGAAAAGGTAGAACTGCCATCGTTCAATTTTAAAACAGGCAAAAGAGAATACAAAGGTAACTTTAAACAGTTAGGTCCAAATGATATTCTTGTAATAGAAGGAATACATGGATTAAATGATAAGTTATCGTATTCATTACCACGAGAGAGTAAATTTAAAATTTATATTAGCGCATTGACATCTTTGAATATTGATGAGCATAATCGAATTCACACAACAGATGAAAGACTTTTAAGACGAATGATTCGCGATGCACGTACTAGGGGAACGTCAGCAAAGGAAACAATCGCTATGTGGAAGTCTGTACGAGACGGTGAGGAAAAGTATATTTTTCCATTCCAAGAAGAAGCAGATGTTATGTTTAATTCGGCAATGATTTATGAACTAGCTGTTTTAAAGCCATATGTTGAACCAATTCTTTTTGGTATTCCAAGAGATTGTCCTGAGTATGTAGAAGCAAAGCGACTCCTAAAATTTATGGATTATGTAATTTGTGTGAGCAGCGAAGAAGTACCACATAATTCAATTCTAAGGGAATTTATAGGTGGAAGCATATTTAATGTATAGGAAACGTAAGAAGCGCACAAAAAAAGAGTTCCTTATTTAAAATTTTAAAATAGGAAACTCTGGTTTTGTGTATTAGGCCAATAAGAGTCTGTTGAGCAGCACTATAAGCCGAGTTCTGTATTAGATGGTTATCTATCTGGTCCTGATGTTGCCACCAGGCTCAAGCGACCTACCCTAAAGCACGACGGGCAGCCGTATTACTTTAAATTCGGTCTTGCTTCGAGTGGGGTTTACATATGCCCTTGCTGTTACCAGTAAGGCGGTGAGCTCTTACCTCGCCTTTCCACCCTTACAGAAGAAAACTTCTGCGGTTTATTTCTGTTGCACTATCCTTGGAGTCGCCTCCACCGGACGTTATCCGGCACCCTGCCCTATGAAGCTCGGACTTTCCTCACCTAAAATCTTTCGATATTAATAGGCGCAACCATCTGTGCTACTCATCAAACGTTAATCATCATAACACGAAATTGCGAAAATGTAAATAATTTATATCTCATAATTTTTGAAAAAATACATATATCTTTTTATGGGGACATGCAACTAATAATGATTTAATATGGTATTTGTTTTTTGAACAAAGGAGGGGGCTTATGAATATGTTAGATTCTACACTTTCATTAAAAGAGATTGAACATACTTTAGCCGAGGCAATTGCCAAAAAAAAAGGTAAGGTAAGAACAATCGGTGATTTACAGTTAACCAGTGAAGACTATAAAATATTGTCATTGCGTTTTAGAGGGTTTCAAAAATACCAAAATAACATTAATATTTATGAACAGTTTAGTCTGAGTTTACTTACATATGGTTCCTATCTTTTTATGACAGAAGAAGAACCACAAGTAATTTCTGAAAAGATTTATAGCTTAGCGAGTAAGATACCACAGCATTTACAGAGAAAAATTTTAGAGGAGTTTGATATTACAATAAAAGAGAATTCATTATCTAACCCAAGCATTCACTTGAAGACAGTATCTCAACTAATTTCACTATTTCTATTTTACTCTCACAATTCAAATTCCATCTACGACAAGTACTTTGCAGAAATTGATGAATGTAGCGATGGAAACTACACAGAAGAATTCTTTGAAAAGGTTGACCAGAAGATATTTGCTAGAGAATATGTTATCTATGATGAGCAAACATGGAATCATGGACTTAATATGCAGCGAGCAGCATTTCTTGATTGTATGAGAAATAATTTAGATGAAGCAGAAATGTTGGAAAAGTATCCTAGATTGTCTTGTCTTTATATTGAAAGCTGTTGTAAATATTGTGAAAATCAAGAAAATCAGGCTAACCTGAAAGTAGTAAAGTGATAGTTATGATATTTCATTCTTGACATGAAAAATATTTATGTATATACTTATCTGTAATTACATATTCAAATAGAAGCAGTGATAAGGAGGAGTACATATTACCGAAAGCAAAGAGAGAAGATGGGTGGTGAAAATCTTCGGGTAGGTGATATTGGAAGTAACCTTTGAGCTTTAAACTGAACAGGGCTACTTAGTAGGTTTTAACGGAGTTTCCAACGTTATATGGATGATAATATGCAGATTACAAAGAGGTAAGATCTTTGCTATATAGATAATATTATTCTGAGAGCAAGAATGAGAATTCTTGAATTTAGGTGGTATCACGGATGTTTATTCGCCCTAAGCACAGTGCTTAGGGCGTTTTTTATTAAGTAGGAAAGTTCTTTGCGAGCCCTTCCCTAGAAGTTAA
>DBKX01000438.1:1701-3261 GCA_002297865.1 Lachnoclostridium sp. UBA739 | reverse complement strand
CTGCAGAGAAATTAAAAAAAGGAGAACCTTTGCAGTAATAAAATTGCAAGGAGCAGCATATACTATATGATTGAGATAATTAGAAACTGGAAGAAGAAACGACAGGACCGTAAACAGGCAAAGCATGAGAACTTACTTGTGGAACTGGCAGAAATGGTCGATAAGAGACGAGCAGAATTATTACAAAGGGAAAGAGAGGGATAGTTATGGAATACAAAGAGGGAAGATTGGGTTACAATCGCAAAAATGACCGTTATGGACTTCTGGTAACGGATTTATGGGAGATTGATGGATTCTCCTGTGGGAACCGTCTACAGGTAGAAATCAATGGGGAGTGGGTAGATACACACATGGAAATGGACTGGTCTACTGGTAAAGGAGTTTGGTATCTTACAGGAACAGATTTTAAAGGCGCTGCATTGGAAAATAAGAGAGTTCGAGTGTTAAGAGATAGATAAGTGCAAAAAGGTGTTTTTTAATCTTAATATCCCGTTTTTATACACATTTTGGAGGAACATTATGGAGGATTTAAGGAAATATACGAGAAGAACAGAACTCTATAAATTATCTGCTGAAGAACAGACGGAAAAAATGAAACTGGTTATGAAAGAGGTTGAGAAAATAAGTGCTTACACAGGAGTTTCAGAAGAAGCTGCTTATAACTTATTTTTGAATGGATATGATGTGCCATCTGAATTTGAGGGGCAAAAGATAGCATTTTCAGAAAGTGAACTTACACCTGACTTACTCACTAATCTGGCAGAAAACAATGTACGCAGCGTTAAAGTTATGTCTGACGAATCCATTGCGGCCGGCTATATGGACTATTTACATAAGCAGAAAAAAGATAATAAGTTTTGATAAGCAAAAAAGCACGAAAACATACGGGTTTTCGTGCTTTTTCAATACTCATGAGTTTTGACTATGGCAGATTTTTAAATAGTCTGACCAAAGACCGAAGAAGAATATATATACCTTGCACCAGTAAAAATAAAATTATCAAATTGATTGGAATTTTATTTCGTATCAGGTCAGCANNATAAGTTATAAATAAACTTAATCTATCCCAGAAATATTCTTTGTAAATTTTCCCAAGCCCTATAACGAGATATATTATAAATCCAAAGAGTGCCAGTGCTGCCAGTACAACAATGACTGGCAACAGATTATGTAAAACGATTGCTAAAGATTGCTTTTCTACCCTGCTGCCCCATTCTGAGGCTCGTATAGCCGCTTTCCTGACGTTTAAAACTGTTGCCCTTAGAATGTTCCATGTCTGTGTTAAAAATGCGATAGAATCCATTCTGAGCGTTTCTGAGTGTAGTGCAGTAAATAGAGTTATGATACAGGAATAGAGCAGGAAAGATAAATTAAGAGCCTGCTGCGTATGTTTTTTAATTGTGTAAAGTTCTTCTGCTTTCCGCTGAATCAAAGCATTTTGATTTCTTTTTGCATTCTTAATCTCCCATTGTTTTGTATCTAAAGCACGCGTTTTTTCCGCATAGACACTCTTAACCTTAGAGACTTCTGTTAGAGCCTTTTCCTTTGCTTCCTGTAGTT
>DBKX01000438.1:0-1659 GCA_002297865.1 Lachnoclostridium sp. UBA739 | reverse complement strand
GTTCTGCAGCTTTAAGTTTATATTTTCCTTTAGCACCTTGTCGCTCTCTTGAAATCTCCCTATCTCGTCGTTGAGCGATTTTATCGTTTCGCTTTTCTGCTGAAGCTTGCTCATCAGCATCGAGTTTGCTGATAAATTCTCTGACATCTCTTGTTTTAACTTCTGTATCTGTTCTTCCAGTCCGCAAGCTTTCATTTTCCATTGTTCCGCTTGTTCCAGTACTTCTAAGTTTTGAGAGTCTTTCTTCGAAAGTTGTTCCTGCAGGTTTATTATCTCCTGCGATAGTTTCTCGTTCTGATTGATGAGATTTTCCATCTCGTTGATGAGCTGTTCTACCTGCTCGGTTGAGTAATCTGCTGATTCGCTCATTTGCCTGTTTTCCTTTCTCCCCAAGCAATTCTGTTATCTTTTCATTTACTTCTCTAAGCTGCTGCCTTAACGTCCGTAATAGATTATTCTTTTTAACGATTTCTCTATTTATTTCACAGCGTTCAGCGATGCCACCTCGCTTTTCAATCAAACGTGCTGCATACCCCTCATGAACCGTTGGTATATAATCTATCCCTTGTCTTTCATAACTTCGATGGTCTACCTGATTTTTTAGATCTAAATATTGATTGCAACACTCTGCCCATCTTTTTCTCCATTCTTCTACTTTGTCAGATTTATTCCAATCGTTAGTTTCTACAGTTTTTCTCTGCCACAGTTTTCGCCCGTTAGCTCCAATCTTCTGTTTTCCATCTGCATCAAGCACAGCTATCTTCTGTCCATTCTCGTCTAGTTTATAAACTTTCTTTTCTTTCTGCCCCCATTTCCCATTTTCTTTTATCTGTCTTGTAGTCCCCATAATGTGAGCATGATGATTATTATTTTTCCAGTGAATATTTACATCGATACACATTCCCTCATCAACAAGTGTTTTTGCAAAATCGCATACTAATTTTTTGCTTTGCTCAAATGTTAATTCGTGAGGAATCGCCAGTTCCCACTCTCTTGCGAGTCTTGCATTTTTATTTTTTTCAATTTTCTGTACTTCATTCCAGAGGGTTTCTCTATCTGCATATGCAGCCGGAGCATTTTTGCATAAAAATATTTTAGAATATATTACTTCTGATTTCTTCGTGAAATCATAGAGGAGTCCTGTTTCTTTATCTCTCAATTTTTGTGCAGCACGATATGCAGAACAAGCAACTGCACTTCTTCCGTCAGACCGTCCTATGTTTTTGATTGAGCAATGATAAATCGCCATTTTTAATCCTCCATCATCTTCCCCTCGGAGAGCGCACTTATGGACATACGGAGTGTGTCTGTAAGTGCGCCCTTAGTAAAACTAAGGGACTTACTAAGGTATATAGTATCACATCTTTTCTTGCGACTCAAGATATGGTATCATATAAAAAATAGAAAGGAGATAATACTATGGCTAGTATAGACGAGCGTTTGGAAAAGTTAAAAAAACAAAAAGAAGAATTAAAAGCGAAAGAGAAGAAACTTTTAGCACAGAAAGCAAGTGCGGAACGGAAGAAACGCACAAAACGATTGATTGAAGTAGGAGCAGCCGTTGAATCTGTACTAAAACAGCCGATTGAAAAAGAGGATTTACCAAAACTGATTAATTTCTTAGAGCAACAGGAAGAAAGAGGAAATTATTTTTCTAAA
>DBKX01000008.1:20108-26917 GCA_002297865.1 Lachnoclostridium sp. UBA739 | reverse complement strand
TAATGGTAAAATCCACTTCCTTTTCTTTAGCGAAAGCCACTAATTTATCAAACTCCATAACAGAAATTGACGCACACTCTGCTAACGCTTCAATTCCTGCATTACCTGGCGCACAATAAATTTTATCAACTTTTTTGCTCTTTGCTACACTTGCTACGATGGCATGTTCTCTTCCGCCACCACCAACAACTAATACTTTCATAATGTTCCTCCTCTTCAGATGCAAACTACCAACAATTGCCAATTGTCACAAATGCCACCCCGCAAACGAGGTGGCTTCTATATAAACTCATTACTCTATTACAGTTGCTATTTTTCCTTCTACTTTCCCCTTTCCATTGGCAATCAAATCAATTGCTTTCGGAAGGATATGCCACTCTGCCTGCTCCATAACACGTCGTTGTAATGATTCTGGGGTATCCCCATTCTGTACTTCAACTGCTTTTTGTAAAATGATTGGACCTGTATCGGTTCCGTCATCTACAAAATGTACAGTCGCACCAGTTACTTTATTGCCTCTTTCAAGAACAGCTTCGTGAACATGTAATCCATAGAACCCATCACCACAGAATGCAGGGATCAGGGAAGGATGGATATTAATAATTCTATTTTCAAAATGCTTTACTAATGTCTCTGGTAAGATAACAAGATATCCAGCAAGCACAATTAAATCTACCTGGTATTCCATTAACGTACCTAAAAGTTTCTGATTAAACTCTTCTCGTCTTTCAAAATCTTTTGGTGAAATGCAAACATTTGCAATACCTTTCTTCGCTGCACGCTCTAATGCATAAGCATCCTTTTTGTTACTAATTACCACTTCGATAGTTGTGTTCGTAATCTCACCACGATCTATGCTATCCATAATTGCCTGCAGATTCGTTCCACCACCTGATACAAGAACTGCTATTTTCATATTTGCCTCCTATTACTCCAGTGTGATACCTTTTTCACCTGTTGTAATTTCACCCATAATATATGGAGTCTCTCCTGCTAACTTAATTAATTCCATTGCATAATTGACATCTTCTGGAGCAACTGCGATCATCATACCAATACCCATGTTATAAGTGTTGTACATCATCTTTTCATCGATATCTCCATCTACGGATAACATTTTAAAGATTGCTGGCACCTCATAAGCATCTTTTTTGATGATTGCGTGAATTCCTTCTGGAAGCATACGTGGAATATTTTCGTAGAAACCGCCACCTGTAATATGGCTGCATGCTTTCACTCTTACGCCTGCGTTTTTAAGTGTACTTAAGGCTTTTACATATATTTTAGTAGGAGTTAATAAAGTTTCTCCCAATGTTTTACCTAGTGACTCATAATACGTATTTAACGCATCTATGTTCATACTAAATACTTTACGAACTAAGGAATAACCATTGCTATGTATTCCTGAAGAGGCGATACCGATAATAACATCTTTCGCTTTCAAGTCTTTTCCTGTAATTAAATCTTTTTCGTCAACAACACCAACAGCAAAACCAGCTAAATCGTATTCATCTACTGGATAAAAACCTGGCATTTCTGCTGTTTCACCACCAATTAATGCTGCGTTAGACTGTTTACAACCTTCTGCTACACCACTTACGATTGTTGCGATTTTCTGTGGTTCATTCTTTCCACATGCGATGTAATCAAGGAAAAATAATGGCTCACCACCTGCGCAAGCAATATCATTTACGCACATAGCAACACAGTCAATACCAATTGTGTCATGCTTATCTAATAAAAATGCAAGTTTTAACTTGGTTCCGACACCATCCGTTCCAGATACTAAAGTTGGTTTCTCCATATTTTTAAAGCTTTCCATGGAAAATGCTCCTGAGAATCCACCGATATTAGTCAAAACCTCTTTACGCATTGTGCCTTTAATATGTTCTTTCATGAGTTCTACTGATTTATAACCAGCTTCAATATCGACTCCTGCCTTCTTATAATCCATCTTTTTTTCCTCCTAAGCTTGAAAATGATGCTTCTTCTTAAAGTTTGTAAACTTCTGTTAAAATCTTTTATTCAAAGCCTCTTACGCCATCAAGGGTGAGAGTGTCTAGGGGTATTGTAACACACTTTTGATGTTTTGTCGCTTTTTTCAAGTTAGTTATTTCTTATGGTATTTATAAGTTTAGATTATTAATGATGTGCTTTATATTAGGATATTTAAAAAGGAAACTATCATTCTAACAAACAGTAAAATAATAATCTATAACTCTATTGTCTTCTCAACTAGATTTCCGCTTTCTTTCTCTATAACCTGAAATGAAAGATTTCCATCTTGTGTATACGTCAAGGTAATTAATTCATCCTCCGAAGAATACAATTTCTTACCATCATAATTCTTTACATAGTACTTGCTCGTTTCTTTTTTCTTTGAAAAATGCTGCGGTTCTTCAATATACACAATTGTTTTACAATCTTCATTTTTCCAGACAAAATCATGTCCATAAGCCTGAAACGTAAACTTCTTGTTCTGTACATCATAAATAGAAAACAAATTAATTATGTCATCACACTGACAAGTGACTGCAAGATTATCTGTATTCAACCACTCTGCACTTGTAATTGATTTTGCTTTCTTTTGTTTATCTTCAACCTTAATTTTTTCATTACCTAACTGAAAGCTCATAGGATCATCCCCGCAAAATACAAGTTCTCTGTCTCTATGGGCATCATCCTCTTCTGTTTGTTCATTTTCTTGTGGTTGAACATTAACTCCTGTTTCGCCACTTAACCTTTCAACCTTACTATCACATCCAATGACCGTACTACTCAAAATGGTACTCATAAGTATTAGACACAAAAGTTTACCCTTCTTCTTCATTCCAGTTCCTCCCCTGCTTTACCTAACCTATATTGCTGCTTATGTATAAGATAATGCCAGAAGTTTCTTACCTTCTTCTCACTTCTGGCATGCTCATTTTTCCTATTACCTACTTACATCTGCTTGATATACTCTTCATATCCTAACTGTTCAAGCTTTTCTGCCTTTTCCACAACAGCATCTTTTAAGCCTGCGCAGTAATCCTTTACTTTTGTTCTTAATTCTTTATCTCCAATAGAAAGCATTTCAGCAGCTAAAATAGCGGCATTGGCTGCACCATTGATTGCGACGGTTGCAACTGGAATCCCAGATGGCATCTGAACAATGGAATACAATGAATCAACACCACCTAGAGACTTTGTATGAATTGGAACACCAATTACAGGCAATTTATAGATTGCTGCACACATACCTGGAAGATGTGCGGCTCCACCTGCACCTGCAATAATGACATCAATTCCTCTGTCCTCTGCCTGTTTTGCATAATCTACAAAGATTTCTGGCATTCTGTGCGCAGAGATAACTGTCATCTCATAATCAATTCCGAACTGCTCAAGCATTTCTGCTGCCTTTTTCATAATTGGAAGATCTGAATCGCTCCCCATAAGAATTCCTACTTTAGCCATGCTTTTTCTCTCCTAACTATATGTCTTTATTGTATGTATCCCAATGTATGGAACCGGGATTATTATATCATAAATTATGGTAATTGCAAAACAAGAATAATAGTAATAAAAAACTATCTTCTTGACCACTTATGTTACTTACTATCCAGCTTCCTAATAGGTGGTTCTGTATTATATTTTAACGATTTTACATGATATAATGTAACCCCTTCACATTCAAATTTTTTATACTCAAATATAGCATAGTTTACCCCACTTGGATTAAGTGTACTTCTATAACATATGCCATCAAAACCTAGACTTTTTACAAAATCCGCTATGTACTGTGTGGGAAGATAGTCTAATTCGCTATCTTGTCTTCTTAATGGTTTCGCAATCTCATAACTTATCTTTTTTAAGATTGGCATATTAATTGCAAACCAGTCACACTCAAAGGTTTCATCTGAGAACGGACTAATTTTATCCAAATTAGACAAATCCACCAATTTAACATCCTTTTTAACTGTAAATGTTCCAATTGAAATATAGTCTAAATCCCTTGCCCTTAATTCATGAAATGTTGTTTCTACATCACTCGCCAAATACAAGCAACGAATTCCTTTTGAATTAGCACGACCCGCTGTCACATATTCAAGTGGTGGCGGCCCCATTTGTTGTTTATCCAAAGGCTTTTCTTCACTTATTCTGGCTCTATATAAACTAATTCCACCTTTTTTCAGCAGAACTTGCATCTTTTCGCTTTGAAATAGTTCCTCCAATAACTTCAAATTAATATGGTTAGAGTGAAAACGATTCTTATTTTTTATAGACGCAACAAAAGACTCCCAATCATTATGTTTCATTATACATTTTCTCTCGAAATACCCTGAATCACACATATTCTCAATTCCAACTACTTCTTTAAAAATTAACGAATCTTCGTTATACATCGTTTTACAAATAGCCATAATTACTCTTTTGATTTCATTTGCATGTATATTAAAAATTGACCAGTCTCTCTCCAGTATTATTTCGATTTTATCCTTTAAGCTTTCCGGAAAATTTTTTGGCAGTTCTGAGTTCGATGTATAAACATCTAAAACCTCTGAAAAAATGGGTGCTAATTCCTCTGATTCTTCCGTATCATATATATACTGCTTCTCTTTCCCCGTAATTTCGCATTTACCAATTCTTCCTTGTGATTCAATAATTGAACGAATTTCAATATCTTTAAAACACTCTATTCCGATTCGCACTAAATTTCTCCTTCTAAAAACTTATTAATCAGTTCAAGATGATGCATAATTGAATACTTTTTTACACTACCCAATCCTGGATACCTTCCACTCTTCTTGCAATCTAGTAACATCTTTAATCCCAATGTCACATGTGGTTTTTCTTTAATTACCCATGCGTCTAATTTAGAAAGCGCCTCCCCAAACTTTCCAGCTGGATCGTTAATATCGTCATTTGAATCTGATACAAAATGATGTATGCGCAATACCTTGTCTTGGGTAAAATAGACAATATGTATTGCTACAGCTAAAGGTGCAAATCCCGATTCATTATATTCTGCTCCAGCGATTGAATAATCAGAGAACCCTTTAAATCCCTCATCGTCATAATATAAATGGTCTTCAGAAAAAAAGTCATCAACATTTTTACTATAATCCGCATTTCTTGTAGCTTTCTGGAACCTATCCATAAATAAAATTTTGGACTGCTTCACTTTCCGACTAAAAGTCCTGTCATCTGGGATTAACGTATATCTTGGTTCGAAATCTGAATATACTTCTAAGAAACCTTCCATACAATCTCTTTTAGGGTTTACTATCATAAGTTCATCCAAATTATCTTTTTTTGAAAGCATCTGAGGTGTTCGTTTCTTCATAATATAAGCTCGAATAAAATAACTTGATTTGAAATCATCATATATGTCACGAACTGTACTATCTTCCTTAGTCATTTCTTTTACTTTAGAAACAAACTCTCCTACTTCTGGATTCATAACTATGGCATGTTTATGCTTTCTTTCTGTATACAGTTTCAAAGTTTTAGCTAATGTAGGTGTAGGTTTTACAGGTTCAATTATGGGAATTATCTTATCCCCAATTAAGTTATTTTCTAATAACTCTCTCAACGCAATTAACTCGAATTGGCGACCTCGCAAATAAGGAAAATACATATTTAACCTCCATAACTCTTATTTAACATAATTTCAAATTTTTTTTGATACGCTAAAACATTATTGTCAAAATATGTGAGTCCCCTTAGTTCCACTGGAACATTCAGAGATAATTCAACAATTTCTGCTTTCATCCTCTTTTTTAACTCTCTTAACATTTGTTCCTGCAGTGTTTCAATTTCTATATTTTGAATTAAATTGAAACATTCTTTGTAATATTCAAATTGTACTACTTCTGGCAACAAAAAACCATTACTTTTAATTATATTCTCAAATTCTCCTTTGCGCAAAAGTTTAAATATTGTATAGTAATCAAAATTTGATGTATCAATTATTGGTTCCCTAATTACTTTAAGTGCTTTCCTTTTTGTTAATTGCATAATACCAACTTTTTCAGGCACTAACGCAATCACTTTTTCAAGATTTTCTTGATAAGTTACTATAAAAATCTCAGAAAAAGCCTTTTGATAATCCAAAATCTGAGAATTTATTCTATCAAGATTATCTAATTCTGTTTTTATTTCATACACAATACCTCTACCATTAATCATAACAAAATCTGCTTTAGAGTTCGCTATTGGCAATTCTGTTAACGCTATTGTTTTTTTATAATCACGCTTTTTAAACATCAATTTATTTAGCAGAATATTTTTATAAAAATATTCTGTTCGATACTCTTTTCCAATATATGAATAAACCTCACTTATTAACTCACTATAAGTTTTTCCTTGTGGCTCTGGTACATATTTTTCTATAACACAATCAAATATATCATTCTGCTTTTCAGAAAGCAGATCATGTAACATTGCCTTAGAAAAAAACCTCTTCAATATTAAATTACTGGTCATGAACTGCCCTCCTTTACCATTTTCTAATGTATAACTATATCACAATTTGATATGATAAACCATACATTAACTTTTTCCTAATATGTAAAAGAAAAAAAGATTGCAATTATCAGCAACAGCCAATACAACAATCTTTCTTTCCTATTTTTTATTCCATTTCTAACGCATCATTCAGCTTTTCTGTCCCTTCCAACACAAACTTACCATCTAAAATAATCGGAATAGACACTCCCTCCTTAGTCACTACACTGATTTCACCCAGTTCGTCATAAGGAATCGTAATATCTGTATGACAGTTAAAATACGCTTTATCAATATCCGTCTTTCTTAAAATAGAGCGA
>DBKX01000008.1:18938-20093 GCA_002297865.1 Lachnoclostridium sp. UBA739 | reverse complement strand
GATAATTTCTTTTCCATCCTGATTATATACTTTCAAATCCTCACTCATCTTATAGCAGGTATCCCCTACTGCAAAATGTGGTCCTGTTTTTTCTGCAATCAGAATTGGCAATAACGCCTGAATGTTATACTTTCTTGCCATCTGATACGCTGTAGTATTGGTTCCGATTGCAAATTCGCCAATTGGCAAACTTGGATGCTGACAAAGAAGGTTATCTTCCACAAACTTTTTATTATGGGCTTCCTCTTCAAAATTTGTACAGTTATATTCTGCTATCATACCATTTTCAAATGTCAATTGCAGGTTCTTATATTCCAATTCATTTAAGAAAACTCTTGTTACATGAAGAACTCCGTTCGTTCCTTCTAATTTAGGTGAAGTAAACACTTCTCCCACCGGGATATTCACATCAGCCAAACAGTTCTCAAAAATAGTTTCTTTCTCAGGATTCTTAAGTTTCGCCAGCTGCACTTTGATATCCGTCACATTTCCATTGGTTCCTTTTACATGTACATACTCACCTTTGTCTAAAGTATCAATGATTTTCTGCTGAATTTCCTGATATAAATTTACATCCAAAGTATTTACCTTAACTGTTTCCGAAAAAATCTCCTCGAACTTTTCTCCAATCTCTGGTATTGGAAATGCAATTATCGTAAAGCTGGTTTCGTCCCCAGGTATATATTCATTGGTTATCTTGGCAGCTTCTTTTTCATAGTGAACCATAAGCTTCTGCTGTTTTTCAGAAAGTACAACTACGTCTTCTTTTGCTACTGGTTCAAATGGTGTTTCACCAAATACTTCGATTAAACAAGGCCCTGCATACTGCTTTGCTAAATCCTTGTATTTTTCATACGCCATACGTAGTGTTGTAAGTTTTCTTTCTATGAACCCTTTATCCACGTATAATCCATTGTCAAAACGGTGATCATAATCAAACTGTCTCACTGGGAACGTAGACTGGTAACCGATCTTTAATTGTCTCTTTTTATGAATACTGCTCTTTGCTGCACTATAAATAGTCGGTTTCAATCCCATTTTTTCAAACTGGGCAATTGCACTTTTTAAGATTCTCTCAAAACCAATATTATAACGAATGTTTACAGTAGATTTACTGTCTAAATCCAGTTTATTTATTTCAAATCCCCTGCGGTA
>DBKX01000008.1:0-18906 GCA_002297865.1 Lachnoclostridium sp. UBA739 | reverse complement strand
CTTCTGTAAAAGTGGATGCCAAGTGATCAATTTCTTCTTGTGATAAACTATTTAAATAAGTTGCAACACCGATTTCATTTTCTCCAATGTATTCACCAAACTGATATAAATAGCGAAGGTCTGATAAATCCCATTCTTCAATCAAATCTGCTACAAAACTTAAAGATGGATCGAGCATTTCTCTCGTTCTTGTCTCCATACGAACATCACTGTAATCGCTTACATAATAATAAACCGCTGACTTAGCATCTTTGTATGCATTCCCATTGTTATCATTGTAGTAACCAAAAATTTCAAGAAACAATTCAATTCCAATGGTAATATCAAATAATCTCTGTGAAAATGCATAGGAAATCAGCCCTGTAAGTTCTGCATACACAAAACTTAACAGCTTACCATCCTTTTTTCCAAGCATTTTTACGGCATATTCTGGATTGGTAAAGCTGTTTTCATAAGAAAGTCCTTCAATGCCTTCTCCTGTAATCCATCTGTATAAGCCATGGTTCAGTTCTTTTAACCCCTCCATAGACATCTCTTTCGTACGCCCGTTTTTAACCAATTCGTAGGTTTCACCAATTGCTTTAAGATAACTTTTCACAGTTTTAAAATACACGAAAAAGTTATAATTCTCCTTCTTATATAACCAAATGTCTTCTTCCTCTTCCAACATGGTATTTACACGTTCCATGGCTAACTCATAGCGCTCTAGAACAGATTCATTTTCCTCTTTTATCTCATCTAAATAACTCATATTTTACTATCCTTTCTTGTATGTGTATTGAAATAAACTTAAGCCAAATGCCTCTGAAATACTACAAAGTTTATCCATAATGCAGACAATCCAGCTTTCCTTACATTGAGGTATATGAAGCAATGTTAGTGGCCACATATGATTTACAATTATGTCTTTTTCTTTTCTGCTTAATGTAAAATCTCGTTTTGCATTAGTTAATGCTAGAATTGGATGATAAAAGCCATGTAATTTTCTTTCTTCTTCTTTTATGTGCCAATCGTATAAAAAATAATCATGGAGCAGTGCCCCACGGATTATGCTTTGTTCGTCCACCTTTAAATGAAACTGTTTACAAAATGCGTAACTAAAATATGCAACCGATATNNTGCCATGTTGAATAAATTCATCCATTTTCAGAATTCGTTGGTCTTTTAACAATTCATATAGCATTTCTTTCAATCTATCTTCCTCTTCTAGGGTCATCTCTCCACCTCCATATTATGGATTGTTTGCTTTTTTCTGCTTCTATATTATACCACAGCACCCTCTATTTGGATACGGGTGGAGTGTAAATTCATTATTTCAGTTTTTTCTTAGCTTTTTTATTTTTTACTTCTTTTTTTCCCTTTTCATGGTAAAATGTAATAAATTAAAAAAATAAGGAGGAAATTTATGAAACATTTACAGAAAATCTGTAGTATTTTAGCATTTCTCATGATTTTCACTTTACTAGTTTCTATGATGCCATCCAATACAGTGAAAGCAGCTTCTTATCAGGACTGGAAACAGTACGATTCCCGTTGGGGAAGCCAATCCCTTGGTAACAATGGTACTATGTCATCCTGGGGCCGCAAAATCACATCTCTGGCAATCTTAATGGTACATGCTGGTGTGGAAAATGAATCAACTTTTAATCCTGGTGTACTAAGAGATCGTTACGAAAACGCAGGTTACATCACTCACGCAAGTAGTATTAGTGCAGACGGTAATTTATTAGATGATGCTACTTCTCAGTCATTTTCACCTAAATTTTATTACGTGAACTCCCACTACTATCCAACAGAATCATTTGCAACAATTCGCTCTGATATCAGCAGCCTTTTAAATAGTGGATATTACGTTGAAGTTCGTGTAAAGAACAATGGACATTCCGTTGCCGTAAATTATTGCTCAAGCAGTGAAGTATACATAATGGACCCTGGTTACAGTGGTCGAACCACTTTGTCCTACTACGATGGTGGAATTTACTGCATTAACTACTATAAAGCTGCTAAATCAAGTGTCTCCGACACTCTTTCTGCCAGTGGATATAATTACCCAACTACTTTAAACCCTGGTCAGGCATTTTCCATCTACGGCACAGTTACTAGTGGATCATCTAATATTAAAAGTTTAACAGCTGGTGTATACACAACTGGCGGAACTTTAAAAACTGGTAAAACCGTTAATCCGAATGCTCGTACTTACAGTATCGCAAATGTTGATCCTTATGTTTACTTTAATAATTTATCTTCTGGTACATATGTATATAAGGTCACTGCTACTAATGCTTCTACAACTGCAACTGTGATTAATCGAACATTTACCGTCAAAGGTGATACCATTACCGCTTCTGGATATAATTATCCAACAAGCCTTAAAAAGGGACAGGCTTTTTCTATCTATGGAACCGTTACAAGCAGTTCCTCTAATATCAAGAGTTTAACATGTGGTGTTTATACAACTGGTGGCTCTTTAAAAACTGGTAAAACCGTTTCCCCTAACGCCAAATCCTACAATTTAAAAAATGTAGATGCCTATGTTTACTTTAATAATTTAGCTGCTGGTACTTATGATTATAAAGTAATTGCTACTAATTCAGCAGGAACAACAACGGTGATTAATAAGAGATTTACTGTATCATAAAAGGAATTTGCATTAAAAAAATGGTTCTAGGAATTGTCGTTCCTAGAACCATTTCTGTGTTTTGGCCGACTCTCAATCGTCCAATTCTTCGGGTTAGTATCGTCCGGTGCAAGTCCTGCGAGAATGGCTTCATAATGCGCCACCTTATCATCCATATATTTCACAGTGGCTTTTGCTTCTTCGATGCGCTTATAGGCTTCTGCCCGCTGTTTCAGGATAATCGCATAGCGCGCCCGCAAATTCTCCTCCGATTCTTCCAGCAGGCACAGACGACAATACTCCCGAATGTCCTCAATGGACGCACCACAACCTTTCAAACATTTGATCCCCTGCATCCAGTTGACAGACTCCTCGTTAAATACCCGGCGGTTGCTGTTGTCCCGCTCACAGGGCAATAATCCCTTGTCCGTATAAAATCGTAGCGTATGCTCCGTTACATCGAACATCTCCGCCATTTGTTTAATCGTATAATACATAGCTGTTTCTCCGTTAAAAAGTTCATTAAAATTTCTCTTGACTTCGTGTTACTCGAACTTATTACAATGAGTGTAACATAGAAAAATATCCTATGCAAATACAATTACGGAGGACGAACATGGAATATTTAACTTTGAATAACAACATCCAGATGCCACTTGTTGGCTTTGGTACATTTATGCTCAGTAGTAAAGCCTGCACTAATGCAGTTGCTTCCGCAATTCAGGCAGGATACCGTATGATTGATACGGCAGAAGCCTATGGAAATGAGAAAGAAGTCGGAGAAGGCATCAAAACAAGTGGAATTGACCGCAAAGAGCTGTTTCTTGTCACAAAAGTAAACTTCAAATCCTATGAACATACCGAGCAGACAGTCATGCAGTCGTTAGAGAATTTGCAAACCAATTACATTGATTTGCTGCTTCTTCACTGGCCTTTCGCGAACTACTATGCAGCGTGGCGCAGCCTGGAAAAACTGTATGCAAACGGCAAAATCAGAGCTATCGGAGTTTCCAACTTTGAACCGGATCAGTTGCTTGACCTGATTGCCTACAACAAGGTTGTCCCGACAGTAAATCAGATTGAAACCAATCTTTACTGCCAGCGCAGCACCGAACGCAACTGGATGGATAAAAAGCAGGTTGCACATATGGCCTACGCACCGCTCGGTCAAGGTAATCGTAACGAAATGTATCAGGAACCTGCGGTGCTTGCTCTCGCAAAGAAATACGGTAAGACCCCGGCACAGCTTTTACTCCGTTTTCTGACTCAGAAAGGCATCGCTGTCATTCCAAGAAGTACACAGCCGGAGCATATCCGAGAAAACTTTACGCTGTTTGATTTTACTCTGTCTGCCGAAGAAATGGCACAGCTTTCTGCAATTGACAGAAAAGAGCCACTGATTGGCAAACCTGAAACACCGGAACTTGTCGAATTTTCGCTGACATGGTAAGGAGATAAATCAATTATTATGGACGACAACTTCTACCCAAGAGAAAATGTCAGCATCACGCATGATGCTACTAAGAAAATATCATAACCATAAAAAGGATGGAGAGAATGCAAAGCTGCGTTCTCCATCCTTTTTATGAGCCTTTTATCATTCACACAAATTCCGATTTTACCAAACAATTATATCCATTATTCTGGCATTAACTGTGTCATAAATCCACGACAGGCTCCATACGGTGGAATGACTTTGCACTCTCTATTGATTGTAATGACACTTTTAATGGCATCTTCGCCATTTGTAATCCTAATTAATATTATCAAACTGCAATGCACTTCTTATTAACTCAATATCCTGATTTGGCATATATTTTTCTTTTGGCATTTTTTACGCTTTTTCCGTAATTACTATAAAGTTATAATTGTACAACAAACAGCATTATTTCTCATTAATATAATTCATCAACCCACCGCTCGTAATAATCTTCTGCATAAACTCAGGGAATGCCTGACCTTGAAACTGGGTTCCTTTGGTTTTGTTGTAGATCATACCAGAATCAAAATCTACTTCAACCTGATCCCCTGCTTCAATATTCTTTGCAGCTTCAGGACATTCAATAATAGGAAGTCCAATATTGATTGCATTACGATAAAAGATTCTTGCAAATGTCTCTGCAATAACACAGCTTACACCAGCACATTTAATAGAAAGTGGTGCATGTTCTCTAGAAGAACCACAGCCAAAATTCTTATTGGCTACAATAATATCGCCTTCTTTTACTTTTGTTGCAAAATCTGCATCGATATCTTCCATACAGTGTTTTGCTAATTCAAATCCATCTGATGAATTTAAATATCTTGCTGGAATAATTACATCAGTATCTACGTTGTCACCATATTTAAAAACTGTTCCGTTTGCTTTCATGTTCTCACCCTCCTATAATCCTAATTCTGATGGCTCAGAAATTTTTCCTGTAATAGCACTGGCTGCTGCTACTGCTGGACTAGCTAAATACACTTCGGATTCTACATGACCCATACGTCCTACGAAGTTACGGTTTGTAGTAGAAACAGCACGCTCACCTGCTGCTAAAACACCCATATGTCCACCAAGACATGGTCCACAAGTTGGTGTACTTACAACACAACCAGCCTTGATAAATGTCTGAATCAAACCTTCTTCAATTGCCTGTAAGTAAATAGACTGTGTAGCTGGGAACACAATTGCACGAATGCCTGGTGCAATATGACGTCCTTCTAATACTTTTGCTGCACAACGTAAATCGTCGATACGTCCATTGGTACAAGAACCAATTACAACCTGGTCAATCTTTACTTCGCCAGCTTCTTTTACAGTCTTTGTATTCTCTGGAAGATGAGGGAATGCAACCGTTGGCTCTAATGTAGATAAGTCAATTGTGTATGTCTCATCGTATTCTGCATCTTCGTCTGCAACATATGCAGTAAATTCCTTCTTGGAGTGTTCTTTCATATAAGCAATAGTCAAATCATCCACTGGGAAGATTCCATTCTTAGCACCAGCTTCGATAGCCATGTTTGCGATTGTAAAACGATCATCCATAGATAAATTCTTGATACCGTCTCCTACAAATTCCATAGATTTGTATAAAGCGCCATCTACACCAATCATACCGATGATATGTAAGATAACGTCTTTCCCGCTAACCCATTTGGAAGGTTTTCCTGTTAAAACAAACTTGATTGCAGATGGTACTTTAAACCAAGCCTTTCCTGTAATCATGCCCGCTCCCATATCGGTACTTCCAACACCTGTTGAAAATGCTCCTAATGCTCCATATGTACATGTGTGTGAATCAGCACCGATGCAAGTTTCACCAGCTACAATTAAACCTTTTTCTGGTAATAATGCATGCTCAATTCCCATTTCCCCAACTTCAAAATAATTGGTAATGTCTTGTTCCTTTGCATACTCACGAACACATTTGCAATGTTCAGCAGATTTGATATCTTTATTCGGTGTAAAATGATCTGGCACCAAAGCAATTTTATCTTTATCAAATACTGTCTTTTTATTTAATTTCTGAACCTCATGGATTGCAACTGGTCCAGTAATGTCATTAGCTAATACTAAATCCAGATCTGCTTCAATTAACTGTCCTGCAACTACTTTGTCTAATCCTGCATGAGCAGCTAAGATTTTCTGTGTCATTGTCATTCCCATAAATGATTCCTCCTACCTTTTTCTTGCCTTTTTCATAGAGACATTGTATCATAACCATAAGTATAAATGAAATACATATTAACTATATTTATCATAACTGCCAGTTATAACAGGAGGATTCTCTATGGATACCAATCTCTCTCTTTATCACATTTTTTATACCGTTGCCAAACAAGGCAATATATCTCGAGCCGCCAATGAACTTTACATAAGCCAGCCTGCCATCAGTAAAGCCATACAGAAACTAGAGGCTTCTTTATCAATTACACTGTTTCATCGAAGCTCTCGTGGAGTAACTTTGACCGATGAAGGAAAGCATCTATATGAACAAGTGGATACTGCATTCAAAGCAATTGAAAAAGGAGAAGAAGAAATCGTTCGCATGAAACAGCTTGGAGTTGGGCATCTACGAATTGGAGTCAGTACAACCCTATGTAAATATTTACTTTTATCCTATTTGAAAGGATTTGTAGAACAGTATCCTCACATTAAAATTACAATTCAGTGCCAGTCTACATTTGATACTGTAAAACTTTTAGAAGAAGGAAAAATCGATATTGGTCTGATTGGAAAACCGAAACAGCTCAAGAATCTTGCTTTTCATTCTGTGGCTTCCATTCAAGATACCTTTGTTACCTCAAAGACTTACTATGATAACCTAAAAATACGAGCTGGTTCGGAACAGTTTGATATTTTTAAAGATGGAAATCTAATGCTCTTAAATGAAGAAAATATTACGAGGAGATATATTGAAGAATATTTCAAAAGCCAGGATATTCAAGTAAACCAGGTTTTAGAAGTAAGTAATATGGATCTGCTGATTGAATTTGCAAAGATTGGAATAGGAATTGCTTGTGTAATCAGAGAATTTGTGCAATCTGATATCGAAAGGGGCACACTTATGGAATTACCACTACTTCACAATATTCCTAAACGTGAAGTCGGATTTGCTTATTGTGTAAATGCTTTTCAAACAAAGTCAATGCAAAAATTTATTGAATTTGTATAAAATCATTTTAAATAATTTATTTTTTATTACTATTAAATATATGCTTATACATTCCCATACCTTTCTTATGCAATATTTTTTATAAATTACTTGACATTTCCATTTTATTCTAATAAGTATAATTTTTTTAAAGTCATTTGTTCAAATGATACAATATAAGCACATGACATGTATTTGTGCATATTAGCAACATATGATACAATGTATTACAAGGTTAGAACATTTAAAGGAGGATATCATGTTTCAACTCAACTTGAATGACACAAACAACAGAAAAACACTAGACAAAAGAGGGGCTTATACCATATTTGAATATACACAAGATCTTAGCGTAAATCCATCCGATGCGATACAAAGTTTTTATGCATCACAGATGAACATAAGAAAGAGACAGGTTTTCATTAACTTAAATGATTCTGATGTAATTGTCCAAGCTGGTGCAATGCAATGGATGGCTGGCAATGTAGCTGCAGCAACTAATATAAAAGGTGCTGGAGACCTAATCAAGAAGTTTGCTAGTTCAAAAGTTACCAAAGAAAGTGCAGTGAAACCTCGTTATCATGGTAATGGCATGGTTGTCTTAGAACCAACCTACAAACATCTTTTAATCGAAGATATTTCCTCATGGAAAGGTATGGTCATAGAAGATGGTTTATTCCTTGCTTGTGATGGAAGTGTTGACATGAAAACGATTGCACGTAATACTCTATCTTCCGCACTTGCAGGTAATGAAGGATTATTCAACTCCTGCTTGACTGGTTCCGGATTAGCAGTATTAGAATCACCTGTACCGCGCGAGGAATTAATTGAAATCACTTTAGATAACGACGTTCTTAAAATTGATGGCAGCTATGCAATTGCATGGAGCCAAAGCCTAACCTTTACAGTAGAACGTTCAACCAAAAGTTTAATTGGTTCTGCTGCATCTGGTGAAGGATTAGTTAATGTGTATCGTGGTTCAGGAAAGGTTCTTATGGCTCCGCTATAGTGTATAACCTACTTAGTTACTTTATTTGTTTCATAATTTATTACAACAATGTAACACAAAATTCTGAATGAAAAGAAAGGTCTATAACAGAATGGAAGAGATTTACCAGCGAACAGTAAAATTATTTCATGCAGCTGACTGTATGGTTGCATGTAGAGACAAAATCCTGATATATCGTAAAGCTCTTGCTAGTTTCAAACAAATAGAAGACTACAAAGACTCTAAGCACTATTGCAGGGAATGCCGCAAACGTGCAAAACAGACAAGACTTGATATAAAAGCAAATGCTTATGAAGCAGCATTAAAGAAATTATCCAACGCAAAAAACACAAGGGACTGTGACGTAGCGGAGGAACAATTTCGTGCTCTTGAAGATTATCAGGATTCACCTAATATGGCAGAAAAATGTTTACAGCTCAAAGAAAAATTTGAAAAAAAAATTATCCGAGGTAATATGATGCGAGTAATGATAGCGGTTTTCGTAGTGGTGCTGTTTATCTCATGCACAACTACATCTTTTAAGTATCTCCGCGCGCGCGCTTACAAAACAGCTGGCATGTATAACATGGCGATTAAACTTTATGCAAAGCTTGACACATATAAAGATTCTGAATCCATGCTACAAGAGTGCAAGTATTATTACGGACTGAAATTAAAAGACAATCAAGATTATCCGGAAGCAAGGCAGTTATTTGCCCAAGCGCACTCTTACAATGACAGTGAAGTGCAGGAAGCTGCGGTAGAACAAATTATTGTCCGAAATACTGAAATCGGAAAGAAAGTTGTGATTGGTGGTCATTCTTGGACTATCTTAGACAAGAAAAATGACGCCGCTCTGCTTATTAAGAACAGGGCATTGGCTAATATGACATTTCACAACGCATTAGAAAATGTAACTTGGGAACATTCTTCTCTTAGACAGTATCTTAATAGAGAATTTATGGATACCTTTACACAAGAAGAAAAGGAAAATATTCTTCTTTCCAACGTTACAATGGAAGATAACCAAATGTACCAAGTAGATGGTGGTAATGACACAAAGGATCACGTTTTCCTTCTTAGTGTCGATGAAGCAGAACAATATGCAGATGTAATGCCAACCTGTAAAGTAAATACATGGCTTCGTTCTCCAGGAAGCGACCCTAAAACAGCTTCTTTCTTAGCTGAGGGTAACATCGTTATGGAGTACGGTTACCTTGTAAATGTTGAAGGATTTGCTGCTAGACCAGCAATGTGGTACTCATATCAATAATATCTTGACTATACCTAGTCTGATTTTTTAACTCACAAAGATAGCATTATTTGTTTTAGAAAAGCTTCTTCCATGTAACCTCCAAATAAATATTACTCATTACTATGTAAAATGCCAGAAGTGTTTTGATTCTTCTGGCATTTCTATTATTTTTTCCCTGTACTTCCAATCCCGCCACGATCGCTATTATCTAAATGCTCAACTTCATAAAAAATGATTTGTGGCTGGTGTTTCTGAATTCTAAACTGACATATTCTGTCATTCACATTGATTTCGGTATCTCTCATTGCTAAAGCAGGCATCATCCAAACATCATTGTCCCCACAATAGCATTCATCCACTACTCCCATATGATTTGTTTGAATAATTCCAAAATTAAGGTATGTTGAACTTCTAGGAACTATCACTGCTTCATAACCTTCTGGCAATTGCATGGATACACCTAATTTAATTAAATGAAATTCTCCCTTCTTCAAGGTAACATGTTCTGCACTTCTCAAGTCAATCCAATCACTTTTACCATCAATATATTCCAGTTTTTGTATTTCCTTTGAATGATATTTAATTCGTATAGTCTCTTTATTCATTGTATTCTCCATTCGTCATGTATTTTTGAAAACGCATCCTTACATTTTCGGCTTCCGTCATTTTATCATGTCAACACTTCTCTTGTAAAGCCAACTAAACTTACTGTGCCTCATCCCAAAGAACAACTTCGCCCTTCTCAAGAGAATCTTTCACCAGAATAATTCTCTGATTATCGGAACCACGAAAACGAATGCCTAGATTCTTACGCTCTTCTTCAAACTTACCGTCCACCACAACATCTAAGTAAGAAAGCATTTCCCTAGTCTCTTCCCACTTCTCACACATTTGACCAACAATCTGCTCATCAAACAAATATCCAGAAAAGCACCAAATAGATTTCTCAGGCAATTCTTTTCTTACCCTTCGCAACAATGGAAGTAATCCTTTCTGATTGGCATATTCAAATGGTTCACCGCCTAAAATGGTCAAACCTTTGATAAAGTCTTTATCTAAATATTCTATAATAAGATCTATCTCTTTTTCAGTAAATGGATTGCCATAATTAAAATCCCATGTTACTTCATTAAAACATCCTTTACAATGATGTGTGCAGCCACTTACAAATAATGATACTCGGACACCTGGTCCATTGGCTACATCAATTCGTTTTATATCTGCGTAGTTCATACTTTGCCCTCTTGTCAATTTATATTTACTAGTTATATTCTACCTATGGGAAAATCTCATGTCAATTATATTTAATTTTATATATTAAGGCAAAGAAGCAGTTTTCTTAACATTCAAGAAAACTGCTTCTTTGTCTTAGTATTATACTTTTATCGTTTTTCCAGTCTTATAATTATAAAATGTCTTGTTGTAATCTTGATCCATGTAATAACATCCTTTACTTGTAAAATCACAGACATACTGTAATCCATTAATTGTTTTCACTTTTACAGTCTTATCATTCTTCAAATCATAGTACTCAATTCTAAACTTATAGCTATACGTATCAATATCATAGCTTAAGAATTTTGCATAATAAATTTTATTGCCTACAAAGGAACCACCAAGTTGTTCTTTGCATAAATTTGTTAACTTCTTAGTTTTTAAATTATAGCAATTAAGTTCTACAGGGCTAACATCATTTGCCAACCCCACAACCGTCATATAAATTCCTTGTTGTTGATTAATAGCAAGGTTTTTAAATACTCTTGTTGCTTTTTTCGTTTTCATATTATAGCAGTATGTATGCTGATCAAAATCAAATTCTCCATATCGATAAGAATAATACACGTTACTTCCGTACACACCTGATAAAGTATAACCATCCTTCTTCCAGGTACGTACAGTCTTCTTATTCTTTCCATCTTGCCCTACCGAGTATACTGTTTTACCGATTTGATAATAAACCTTTGATCCATTTGTTAAAGCAGTTATTATATACTTTGATGTGCTTGCAATTTTAGTCGCCTTTTCGCCTGCTTTCTTTGCATATATTTTGTTGTCATTAAAACCAAAGTAAGTGTCGCCAACTTTCTGGTATGATATTTTATCTTCTGTAAAACTTCGTTCCAGTGTGTTGCAGCCAGTAATGGAAGCTGCTTGAACTACGTTAATGTTCTTTTCCGATACAGTTATGGCAGTAATGCTTAGTACCATAACAAATGCCATTAATAATGATACTTTTCTTCCTTGTTTCATAGATACCTCCAACTTTTTTATTATTACTCTTTCTTATTTTATACCGTAATAATAAAAAAAGAAAGGAAATATTTATGATATAATGCTTAAGGCTACTTATGAAATATTCTTCTTATCTCGTTGATACATTCCTTATATAACCTCTAGAGGGGATTGACGCTAGTACAGAATTTCTTCAATCTTCTATAATTTAAATAGTTTTTTTGTAAATTGAGTCCACAATATATCACTGCTCTTTAGGAAACAGTGTTCCCAAGATTTATATCCAGGCTCTGGTAATACCACATCTAAACTATATACGTGACTTAATACTTGAGAATCCACAGATACAATATCAATTGCTGGCTTCTTGTTTACAGGAAACGTATATCTATTTCTCTTTGTCAATAATTGACCTGTTGTATTATTTAATAGTACAAAACCATCTGCTGCATCTTTTACAAGCATGGACGCCATTCTCCAGTCATCGTCTGCTTTTATGTAATCTTTTCTTAACTGAATGGCACTAATGTCATCATAACATACTGTTCGTGGCAACTGGAACGTATAGGTGTCTTCGTCTCCCATCTCAAAATCATTATATCCTGGCTTATCCATTAAATACTCTAGAACTTCACCATTTCTTAGCATAAGTCCAAAGTACACATTGTCATCTGTTCCTGACCACATTTTGGAGGAAGTCTTGATAGTAATATCTAATCTACTAACTGCCGCAGGCAATTGTTTCTTCACAAACTGCACACTAGAGCCATAATTTTGCATAAGTACATTTAAACTTTGCGCTCCCACTAAACTTAAACGCCCCATATTCAAAGTTCTATCAAATGGAATAAATGTCTGGTTATAAGTTGTAGATGAACTCTTTCCAAAATTGCCACACTGTACATCTATCTGAGAGGTAATATTAGTATCTTCATATAAAATGCCATTATTCAGATACAGTTCTGGCTGTTTCATCATTTTCTTTAATTCTTGTAACAGCAATTCTACATCTTCAATTCGCACCCCAGTCGCTTCGTATACCAACTGAGATAATACTTCAATTGCCATCTGTTTTAGTGGTTCTAACATTGCTTCTATGGCCACTTTTACAAATTTCAATGCTCTCCCTGCATTTATCAGCGATACTGGCAATGCGGTTGCTTCGATAGCATATGTTTTCACCCAGTATTCTAAGTCAGCTTTTGCTTGGGTCATTCCACCGTCATCTAGTAACATATCCTTCGCAACCTTATTCCAAGTTTTCAACCACTCCATGATAGCTGTATCTAACTGCTTTTCCCATGATGGAAAATAGTTTGCTACATCCAGCATTCGAATCGAGCTATCTGATGCAAGCTCATTTACTTCATCTCGATAGTTTAATAGATAATTTAAGACATTTTGATCATCATAACATGCTCTGGCTTCTTTTGAAGAGAAACAACGGTAAATAAAATCAATTGGTGCTTCAATATCCATACTTTCTGTTTGTGGTACTTTGTGATCAATGTATGTTTCCACTAATACATGACGAATGGCAACTGCTGCACTTTCAGAATTTTCTTGTATGTCTGCAAAGGAAGGAAAACTTCCTCCTGCCCAGCCATTGACATAATCGTGTGTCCACATGTCATTGGCGTAATGCATCATGTAACCTAGATAGAACGAATATGCGCAATTCCACTCTGCTGAATTTTTAGAAGTCTTTAATAGCTCCTGTTCCATAATTGTGAGCCATTTACCTGAATTAGATGGGTGTATAGTTGCTTGTCCAATTAACATGTCAGGATAAAAGTCTGGCCCGATTGCACCAGCACGAAACGCTTCTGGCTCTGCCAAAATTACGTTTCTCACATCCGATGGGATACAATAGGTTCCAAAATTGCCGATAGTAACCGTACCACTTTCTTTCATTTCTTTCATGAGCAGATTGGCCATGTAGATATGCCCTTTACTTTTCATTGTAAATCCTCCTTAATATTAAATATTATTGTAATGAATTGACGTTGATTTGTTTTTGGGTGTAAGGCTTATCAGTATTATATATTTTATAATAAGGGGAGGATTTTTAGAATGTAAACTGTATAAGTAATTTTTTCCGAAATATACCGCTACTTGAATTATCCTAAAAATTCCATTATAATAAGAAGAAATAATTCGGAAGGGGATATAACATGAATCCTACAAGACAAAAAATACATCACTTGTCACTTACGAAAGTCATTACTTCTCTTTTTATAAGCATATTGCTGTGGTCGCTTGTCACCAATGCCTGGGGCTACACAAAGATCTTTTTCAATGCTGAGGGAGGCAGTCATTGTACTGTACAATTTTGCCACAATGATTTTTAATCATAGGGGCTTGTGGATTAATCCCAACTTTAGTTTTCTAAATCATTTTCCAACATTCCTCATGGTTTCTTTTGCGGAGGAGCTTGTCTACCGGGGATGGGGATTGAACGCATTATCAGCATTTGTATCGGAAAGAAAGGCTAATGTCGTTTCTACCATATTCTTTATAGTTCTTCACCTTCCAGCATATTTTATTAAATTATTTTTAGGTAGTACATTTCCAACAGCAGCGGTTGCTACTCAATGTGCATTTGTACTTGGTCTACTATTTGGATATTTATATCGCAAAGGAAAGTCTCTGTGGAGTCCTATGTTAGTACATTTTCTAGGTGTTATGCTGATTGGCTGATAAATATATATTGGAAAAAATCTTCTAGATATAGTACAATCTTATTGTATAATTTTTCTAGTTATGGAGGTAGATGAAATGGATTTTAATTTAGACGAAATGATTGGTATTTCCCAGCTGAATTTGAATTTTGAAGTACATGTGGTGGGTATTGATGGAGAAAATTTTACGTTTAATGTGTATTACTTTTAAGAAATTACGGAGAAAAAGTTTGCGGAGACGAAAAAAATGATTAGTGAATTTGCTTCCGCTTATGAACAAAAGAATACTTATCTTGGATATATAAATGTATCTAAAGAGGATGATAAGGTTGTTATCTATCTAGATTTTGAATTTAGGATATGGAATCGTCTAATGCTGCAATATGTGGACTTGTTGAAGCACTTAACAAAGTGTCGGGAATTAAATCAGTCATTATAAACAAAGACAGTGAATGCGACTTTGAATTTTAATTGCCGTGGAATAACACCCAAATGAACTACACCCAAAATAAACTGCCACGTGAAAATCTTGCTTTCATTCTTCATGTGGCAGTTTTGCTGATTAGTCCACTACAATATCATGTTTTTCAATATCCACCAGTACATTTCCATCTGTACTCCAGATAAGTTTGTTAGCATCCGAAGGTGTATAAATTAAAGCAACCATAATACGTCTTCCGCCTCCATGGTCTGAGCTGCGTAGAAATCCAATTCAAAATCAAGCTGATGTGCCTCTTTCCTGGACCAGCTATGATTTTCGGAATCATATTCTCCGATAAAATACACTGTATTGTTTCCACAGTGGAATTCTCCACCATCTGCTTCCATAAACTGTGGTGAAACAACCAGTACCTGTTGTCCATCAAGAGAGAAGAAATTTGGGCATTCCCACATCTCTCCATATTCATGATGACGAGCATCCAGTATCTTTACAAATTCCCAATGGATGGAATCCTTAGAGAAAAACAGATGACAGCTTCCTTTAAACATTGAGAATCCGTTTGGATCATTCATCCCACTGGTGTAGACATATGGAACACTGGTCTCTGATCGTTTGGTATCTCTTTATTATGAAGTTCCTCATACTCTCTGGCTTCAAGAAGCTTTTCTGTAATTGCTGTAGGTTTCATATTTCACGTCCTTTTACTTTTTCATATTAATGATATGTTTGATTTTTAAGCTTCTTACCTATATGAGCTACAATACATCTTTGATTTCCTACATCTGGTTTGAAAAAAATTCTTCCCGCATAAGTACCTGTATATCTTAAATGAAAACTAAATAATTCCTCTCTTCCATCAGGTGTTAGGAATGTATGTTCCTGCTTATAATGCTTTAATGTTGCCTCAGATTCTGGTGTACAATGTTTTAAGGCACTCATATCGAAGCTTCCTTTCACATCACTAAAATACTGATTTAATTCTAATAGCTTTTTTATTATCTGCTGTAGATTAATCAAGTAATTCTCTTTCGAAAGCTGCTCTATTGCTCTATCACAAAACTGAATTGCTGGAAACCACTCTGTCAAATGCTCAACCAAATCTCTGCCACTTCTTATATTTTGAAATTTTTGATTTATCTGTTCATGATAATTTTCTTTTAATCCATCTATATCTTTGGTCTTGCAAATATTAAATACTTGAACTTCTTTTGGTGATTCAATAGTCTCTTCTTCAAGAAGAGTAGAATACAATCCTTTGATAAATGTCTTTTCCCAACATTTATGTGTTTTAAAACTAACGACAAAATTATTTGTCTCATAAGCAATTAAACAGCCAATTGCACTCTTCTCATCGTATGTAAATTCCGAATCTGAAACATCTATATGGACATCATCTATCTCTCTTCCGTCATAAACAACTGCTTTATTTAATATAGATCGGAAAAGACGTTGCTGTTCCCTATCAACGGTAGGATCTTTACGCCATTCTGAGATATGATAATTTTTAGCAAGATAAAATACATTGTAGTCCTTGTCCAAAATCATAGAATCGTTTAACAGTATTTTTCTAACCTCTTGGCAGACTTCCAAAAAATTAGCCATAACTAACTTTCCTTCTTCTCGTGTACTAACAGGAAAGTTAGCTGAAAGTTCATTCAGTATCATCTGCATGTGCTTTCCCCCTAAAACATTTCATCAATTGCCTTATCCCACTCATCAAAAAAACCATCTGGCCAGAAATTAAGTCTTCCATCTGGTTGTATGATTGGATTTTCTACAACTGGTTTCATGTCCTGATCCTTGCTAAAATAATAAAGCTGTACTTTCTCAGGATCTATTTCTTTATTACGAGCACTTAATCGTATTCCATTTAGAATATGATCACTGTGAGTTTCTAAAATAATCTGTACTCCTCCATTGGCTGCCTTCGAAATTAATTCTCCCATTTTTCTCTGGCCCTTTGGATGAAGATGTGCCTCAGGATTTTCTAAAATAACTAAATCTCCTTCTTCTGCTTTTAACAACGTCACAATAATTGGTAATATGTACGAAATTCCAAATCCAACATTAAGAGGACTATAAGACTGAATAATATCTCCACCGGTCTGCCTTATCTGTAACCCCAACAGGTTAGCACGATCATAATCCTCAAAACTGATTTTTAGACCAGGTGAAATTTCACTTAGCCATTTTTCCACTTGAAGACGTAACATGTTTATTTCTTCTCCAGGATGCAAAACAGAAGTATTCGATAATTTTAAATTTTCATTATCCGAAAGAAAATGTACCGCATACTCACCATGTACACCCATACTTTCTTTTTCATGTACATGAAAATACGATTTTCTATAACTGCTTCTTGGTCCTAATCGTTCCGCAGAAAGAAATTCAAATCCACTTCCAAATAAATTAACCTTTCGAAGCGCTCCCTCACCACTTTGCTGTACCTTTAAAAAGTCAGCATCACTTTCGTAACTGATATTCCATGTAAATTTGTTCTTATCCTCAATTCCAATTTGGAACGGATCATCTGTAGCAGCGCCGCTATTTAGTAGTTCTTTACCCACTCCGATTTGCGTATAATCATTATTTAGAAAAATTCCTTTATTTAAGAGTCCTTTCTCATAGGAATTACGCAACAGCAATAAGGCTTGAATAACTGTAGACTTTCCCATACTATTAATACCTGACAGCAATGTCAGATTTCCTAATGACAATTCCAGTTGTTCAAAACATTTAATATTAGTAAGATGTATTTTACTTAACATCCAAGACCCCCTTTATTAACTCTGAAATACTGTTCATTCTTTTTTGAAATGCGCTTTTATCACTTGCTTTAATGTTCTGAAGAAAAGTATCATTTTCACAAAGTATCGTAAACTGCTCACATACTAAGGTATTTTTCTTTACCAGCTGTTTTCTTTCCTCTTCACTTAATGCAAATATATTTTTACACCACACCTCAAATATTGCTTTATTAATTGGACGAAGTCTCCCATCCTTTGCCATCTTCCGAAACGCAAAACGTCCCAAAATATGATTAACTGTTTCAAACACTTGTATCAGCTTGCTTTCTATCGCATCACTTTTTTCGCAGTTCTCCTGATTAAGATACTCCATAGTGTTATTCAAGAACTCATCCGGAAGTCCTTCATATTTTTCAATACCATAATAACAGACTGCTATGTAACGTAAAACGAATTCCTGATCTTGCATCCTATCTCTTTTTATATGATTTCCCAGAAGTTCGACAAACACTTTATTGCCTGCAATTTTCTTTAATGTTTCGGTAGCTTTTCCTTGATACAACGCATGTCTTATTTCCTGTGGTTTTAATTCTAAGCCACCTGTATTAATCCGCTTGAAAATATTATACTTTACATTAACTGGTGTGCCTGGATTTACCTTGTACACCACAATATTCGTTTCTTCAATTCTCCTTACAAATGTCCTTGGTAATTTATCAAATGTAACCCCCTCTAAGTCATGAAAAAACTCTAATCCTGTAAGTTTTAACGTTTTATCCACTACAAATTCTCGTAATGCAGTAATTCGCTGCAAACCATCTATAATCAGCCAATCATCTTCATTACTTGCATCAAAATAAAAAGCAGGAAGTGGAATATTCAAAAGCAACGACTCAATCAACTGGCTCTTCTTAATATCACTCCATAAGCCACTTTTTCTTTGAAATTCCGTATTGAGATTTATCTCTGAATTTTTAATACGTTTAATAAGACTATCTATACTTAATCTATCCATGGAAATATCAATCTCTTTCGGATTAAATGGCTGTATCTGGTCAATTAAGTTTACCTGCTCTTCTTCCATTTCTACTTCATCTGTCACAAGTTCAATGCTGTTTCTATTAAGGTAGTCCTTCATATCATTTAGTATGTCATCGGTTCTATGATTAGATGGCAAACTTGCATATATATTAAAAAAGGTAATTGCATTTATCTTATAGTCATGCGACTTTCCAATCTCCACAAGCTGCTGCAATTCATTTTCTAATTTCTCAGTAAGCATGTATAACTTCCTCCTAACATGTGTA
>DBKX01000414.1:1454-4746 GCA_002297865.1 Lachnoclostridium sp. UBA739 | reverse complement strand
GAGCGATACTGCGGTGGGGAACCAATCAAATTACTTTATTCAGAATTACAGATAGGTATTACTGCTTGGTAACATGCAGCTGATGCTACATTTATATAAGAACTTATGGCAAAGAATAAATTTAGTCGTTCTAATGTAAAGTCTACCATATTAAATAAGGTTATTATAAGAGTGGATTTTATAGGTTTGACAGACATTGTCGGATGTGTAAANNGAATGGTAAATTTACTAAATTCAGACAGATTAATAACAATAACTATAATGTTGAGTTGAATTCTCAATTAAGTAGTCATCCTGTGAATGTTAATTTAGAGAAGAAAACTCTCTATCAATTTACAGGTTGTACAATTGGTTCGAGTAATGCAAATTTTATGTTAGGATCTGACTTCGCTTATATAGAGATAAATTGCTCTCAAGAGTATGAAGGAGGCAATGAATATATTAGACTAATGTCTAATGCTATAGACTGCATAAGAAAATTCGACTCTTTCATATCTATAAGAAGATTGGGATTAAGAAAAGTAGACATTGCGAAATTTAAAAATGTTGATGCTTTAAAACAATCTGTAGAAGAATCCATTTGGGAAACATACAAAAAAGGTCCAGCTTATTTTCCTTTGAAAAAAGCATATTCAGATTTGATATTCCAAAAGGATGTCAAAACGGTGTTCAACATACAACGTATTGTACAAGAGGTAGAAGAAGATGGCATTAAGAAAATTCAATATGTTTTTGATATAGACTCTTATAAAAACGGCAGTTTGATAAAGTCTGATGACTTTTCTACGGTAGACCGCATTGAAAAAATGATATCAGAGCAAATGAATGAACCCATCTTCAACTATTTTGTCGATACGTTTACAGAACAATATATAGACAATTTTTATCATGGATGACATAGATGTTTTTTCTTTGATTGAAGGTGAAGAGATGTTATCTACCACTTACGAAGTCATTAAGCAAACCAATTCTGAAATAAGCGCAGATGGTATTGTTGTTCGTGAATCTACTACAATTATAGAAAATCTTTCGTTTGGAGAGCGAATTTTGGAAAATGACGATATAATTGAAGAATATAATGCAGATTTATCATGGCTATTGTAGATAACTGCCTTAAATTAGACATCAATGAATTTGCAATCCAAATTTTTGTCGTAGGAGGCAAAAAAGGGAATGGCGAAGGTGTCTTAATCTTGTTTCTGAAAGGTTCAGAAGTTATCCGAACTATTTCAATGGATTGTTGCACAACGGAAGTAAATGGTGTAGAATGCAATCTGATAGCAAAACTTCTCGTGCATTTTCATGTAAAAAAAATAGATTGTTTTGTGTGGACTCATCCTCATGATGACCATTCCTGCGGATTTGAATCCCTTGTTGATAAATACTATCGAAAAGGAAGCATAGGAGTAATTCCTAAACAAATCTACGGCACAGATAATGATGTTGTGAATATGCGGCCTATGTCCAAAAAGGTTCTGAAGAAAATCAATACTAAATTCGATAAGAAAAATTTGAAGTCAATAGATTGCCAACCAAAGGAGAAACGCAGTGTATATTCTTTTAGCATCGAAGATTCTTTGACGGGACAAACCCGTAACGTGAATTTGTACTGCCTTACACCAATAGATTTTATGTTGGATGATAAAAGAAGAAAACAGAAGAAAATTAGCGATTCGCTTTTGAATGACATTTCGTTGTCTATGATTTTGGATGTTGATGGTTTTTGTTTCTTTTTTGGCGGTGACGCACCAGATAAATCTTTAAAAGAGTCAGAAATATCTTCTTTGTATGGCTGTAAATGGATAAAGATTCCTCATCATGCTTCAAAAACGGCTCAGAATATTGTTCCATTTTTCAACAGCGAAGTCGATTCTGCTGTAACAGCAGCTTTTCTAACTCAGCAACTTCCAAATAAAGTCGTTCTTGATAAATATAAAAAAGTAACCAAACAAATTTATGTCACTCAGAAAACGAAAGAGGATGCAAGTGCATTTGGTATGATAGGATATAGATATACTTTTATTGATTCTTGTGTGCAATTGAAAATCACACGATATGGAAATGCTTATAAATATGAGTAAACTGTATAATTCAAAATTAGGTTAGATTAATATGTCTCAAACTTCAGATAACAACAAGCGAATAGCGAAGAATACAATATGGAAAAAGCAAAACATATAGCGTGGATAGACGATGCGCGCACATTGACGATGCTCTTGGTTATAATAGGGCATTGTACTTATACAAATTTGATGACGAATTATGGTGGTATATGTTATTTTGATGACATCAATCCCCATGATTATTCAATAATGGCAAAGCTAATAGGTACCTTTGTGGGATTTATCTATACATTCCATATGCCTTTGTTTATGATGCTTAGCGGTGCATGTTTCGAATTGACCATCGGAAAGGTAATGTGTGGGCAATTTCTGGTAAAAAATAAAGCCAGAAGATTATTGATACCATTCCTGTTTACCACATTGTTGCTCACTTTGCCACTTAAGTACCTGGGAGGATACTATAGCAATTCTGCCAATGTGTTGCAGGATATGTTCTTGGGGCAATTTCTTTTGATGGGAAATTCCCATCTTTGGTTTGTAGCCAGCTTGTTTTGGATATTCTTGTTTTATTATGTTCTGTATAAAACAGGTTTTACGGATAGCAAGTATTTCCTCATATCCTTGTTAGTTCCAACATTGGTTGGCACTTATCTTGTAGATAAAGGCTTTGAGTTCTTGGGATTGCTTGGAGCAATTAAGCATTTGTTCTATTTTTCTTTAGGTTTTAAGGGACTTAGGCAGATAGATACAAAAATATGGGGGGGGGCGACAAGTGCTCCTTCATTCAGTACTTTACCTATGCGTCTTCGCCTTTTTCTGGAAATGTGGCACTGGAGAAAATTGGATAATGAAGAGTGTGCATTACATCCTTGTGGTTGTAATGGGCGTATATGGTTCCATTATAATGATGCAAGCTTCAAAAAAAATAGGTTCCTTTAAAGTTGTTGCTGATAATAAAATTTACAAAACTTTCTCTCGTTATAGCTACGACTTGTACTTGTTCTCGGATCCATTCAATTATGTGTTGCTTTATTTGATATATAATTGGTTGGGAGCATATGTTACAGACAACACAGGCGCAATTTTAGCTTTCTTGATTAGATTCTTTGGCACGATAGCTTTGGCGTTTGTTGTGATTTTCATCAAGAGCATTGCAGTTAAGACATTTAAATATATTTATGGCACAATCAGTAAAAGTTAATTATATACTCAATCTTATCAATACGGGA
>DBKX01000414.1:0-1429 GCA_002297865.1 Lachnoclostridium sp. UBA739 | reverse complement strand
CCTTATGTCTGTCGAGTGATAGAGGCGGATGGTATAGGACAGGTCAACTTCTTCCAGTCCATTATATCTTATATCTCCCTCTTTACTTGCCTTGGCATACCTATGTATGCCATCCGTGAGATTGCGAGAGATAGAAATGATGTGGTGAAGATGAACCGGACGGCAGTGGAAATTCTTCTGCTGCACTCCATGTTGACATTGGTGGGATATGCGGTAGTAGCAGTCCTGTGCTTGGTGGTTCCCCAGATACAAGTTAACATACCGCTGTTTCTGATTCTCAGTCTTACAATCCTATTTACAGCGATAGGATGCGAATGGTTCTATCAAGGCATTGAGGACTTTAAGTATATTACGATAAGAGGATTGATCATAAAGACAATCTCTGTGATTTTGTTGTTCATCTTCGTAAAGAGCAAAACAGACTTACTCTATTATGGTTGTTATACGGTGTTTGGCATTCTTGGCGGAAATATCTTCAATTTCTTCCGTCTTCGCAAGTATATCCATCGAAGGAATATCATCTTTTCAGAGCTGCATATTACGAGACATATTAAGCCTGTGTTAAAGGTCTTTTCACTCGGAGTGGTGACAAGTATTTATCTTCAACTGAATACCGTTTTGTTGGGATTCTTAAAGAATGCCTTGGCTGTGGGATATTTTGCAGCAGCAACAAAGGTGATGCAGATGTTGCTTCAACTTTCTTCTTGCTTAGGTTCCGTGATGATGCCTAGAGCCTCGCACCTGATAGCGGAGGATAAGGAAAGCGAGTTTAATAAATTGATTCAGAAATCATACGACTTTACTTTGGCGCTGGCTTTACCACTGACTGTTGGATTGATATTCTGTGCTCCAAGTTTGGTAACCGCTTTGTGTGGAGCGAAGTTTGAAAACTCCATCTTGCCGTCTCAGATAATTGCTCCTATCATATTGATGGTGGCTATATCAAATGTGTTTGGCATACAAGTACTTTTCCCTAAGGGTAAGATTAATATTGTGACTTTTTGTTGTGGAATCGGAGCGATAATGGATTTGATTTTAAATCTTTGTTTGATACCATTCTTCTCTTACGTTGGAACATCCATAGCTTATTTAGGAGCTGAGGTTGCCACGACTGTCTCGATGTACTTCATAGGTAGGAAATACCTCCCTATTACTTATTTCAAGCGAAGTCATTTGAATTATATCTTGGGAGGTATCTTGATGGCTATAGTTTTATATGCTGTCAGTAGATTGAACCTACCAGTTCTTTCGATTCTCATCATACAAGGATGTAGTGGAATCCTGTTGTATTTTGTGTTCTTGATTATATGCAAGGATGCATTACTGATGCAAGTATTATCAAAATTTAGAAAACGACTATAATATGGAAAAGAAATACGACTATCTGATAGTTGGCTCTGGCTTATATGGAGCCACATTCGCCCATCTT
>DBKX01000144.1 GCA_002297865.1 Lachnoclostridium sp. UBA739 | reverse complement strand
GAAGGCAGTTCCACGAGAAAACATTGGCCAGTTTCTAGCAGAAACGCTGAAAGTGGATGCTAGGTGGCTATATGGGAAAGCGGAAGAAAATAATCGAACAGAAAATGATAAGGGTTTGAATAGAAATAATTCCATAGAGGGGGCAGTACATATGAGAACGTTTAATAAATCAATGAAATTGGATAATGTTTTGTATGATGTAAGAGGACCTGTTGTAGAAGAAGCAGCAAGAATGGAGGAAAGTGGAATCCATGTATTAAAATTAAATATTGGGAATCCAGCCCCTTTTGGTTTTCGTACACCGGATGAAGTCATATATGATATGCAAAAGCAGTTAACGGAGTGTGAAGGGTACTCCAATGCGAAAGGACTTTTTGGAGCAAGAAAGGCCATAATGCAATATGCACAGATAAAGAACATACCAAATGTTTCGATTGAAGATATTTATACAGGTAATGGAGTTAGTGAATTAATTAATTTAAGTATGTCGGCACTTCTTGATAATGGCGATGAAGTTTTAGTTCCATCACCCGATTATCCATTATGGACTGCTTGTGTAACATTAGCTGGAGGTAAAGCAGTTCATTATATCTGTGATGAAGAGGCCGAGTGGTATCCAGATATAGATGACATAAAAAAGAAGGTAACAGCCAATACAAAAGCCATTGTTATTATTAATCCAAACAATCCTACCGGAGCATTATATCCAAGGGAAGTTTTGCAGCAAATCGTTGAAATTGCAAGAGAACACCAGCTAATTATATATTCAGATGAAATTTATGATCGCCTAGTTATGGATGACGAAGAACATGTATCAATTGCATCACTTGCACCTGATTTATTCTGCGTAACATTTAGTGGATTATCCAAATCACACATGATTGCGGGATATCGTATTGGCTGGATGGTTCTTAGCGGAAATAAGGATATGGCAAGAGATTATATGGAAGGACTTAATATGTTATCCAATATGAGACTCTGCTCCAACGTACCAGCTCAGTCTATTGTCCAAACGGCACTAGGTGGTTATCAAAGTGTAAAAAACTATATTGTTCCAGGAGGAAGAATATACGAGCAGAGAGAATATATATATAAGGCGTTAAATGATATACCAGGGGTAAGCGCCGTAAAACCGAAAGCGGCATTTTACATTTTCCCTAAACTTGATACGAAAAAGTTCAATATTTTAAATGATGAAAAATTTGCATTGGATTTATTAAGAGATAAAAAGATACTTATCATCCACGGAGGCGGCTTTAACTGGGAACAGCCAGACCACTTCAGAGTAGTTTATTTGCCACGTATAGAGGTACTTAAGGACTCCGTTGAAAAGCTAGGAGATTTTCTTAGTTGCTATAAACAATAATGAATTAGAATTAAATATTAAAAAGCAGCTGTACATATTGTACGCTGCTTTTTAATATTTTTAATTGTTATCTTCCTCGTTCAAGTCAAATACTTCTACATTGTCATGGTCAACATCTTGATCGGCATTTGGGTCTGCTTCCTTATCAGCTTTCATTGCATCTATATCTAATGTTGTATATCCGCGCTTAGAATTACTTTTCTTAGAAGAACTATTCTTATCAGTGTCGTCAAAATCATCGAAGTCATCGAAGTCATCAAAATCATCAAAGTCATCAAAATCATCGAAATCATCAAATTCTTCCTCTTGTTCTTCTGATTTTTTGAATACATTCTGATAAAAATAATATGCTCCACCTAGAATCGCGGCAAGAGAAAAAGTTGTAACTAAAAACTTACCAAATTTTTTCATAGGTTATACTTCCTTTCATTATCAATTATACCCTCAAAATTAAAGTATGATACTTTGTCAATAATCAATTATTTTTTGAAGTTGTGTTGTCATTTTTCGCTGGTTCAGGAGAAGCTGCTGGCTCCTTTTCAGGTTGAGTACGTGAACTATTCACATTTTTACCTTCTGGTTGGCTGCTGTAACATACAACGGGAGTTCCTTTTTCGATATTCGCAAATACAATTTCGGCAATTTTTGGTGGAAGGTTAACACATCCATGAGAACCGCTTCGTTTGTAAATAGATCCGCCAAAACTGTTTCTCCAAGGTGCGTCATGAAGACCAACATTATAGTAAAATGGCATCCAATAGTTTACGTCAGAACTATAATTTTCGCCTTTTAGCGTAGCATTACGCTCCTTATATGTGATTTGATATATTCCAGTAGGAGTATCAAATCCTCTGCTGGAATTACCAGTTACGCAATCTGTATCTGCTACTAATTTACCATCTTTATAAACCCACACATGCTGTAGCGTAAGATCGATTTCAATATAGCTGTTACCGATATCATTGGTGTTACGAGAACGAGCTGTTTGCGAATAAGTTGGTTCGACTTGAACGTTTTTACCTGCTTGAATTAACTCTATTAATCTTGTAGTTTCAGCAGCACGATCCATAAGCCAGCCATAATCTCCGCCACTTACTTCAATTATCTTACCATCGTGGTTCACAAAATCTCTTGTTTTACCAAATGTGTTATAAATTCGTGCAATTGAGTCAATATAGGAACGTACTTTTTCTAAATTAAATGTGACGTTAAATTTATCATCAACTTCGAGCCAATCCTGGATATAATCTTTGTCACATATTTCATATCGGTCACCAAATTCATAAGTAATGGTTACACCAATATACTGATTCATAGTATCTAATAATTTGGTGAGTTCGGTCGAAGTGGATGTATATTTCGGATCAATATAGCATTTTGCATCCTCCGAGTTAAAATAAGTATCACCGGACTCAATAGCATTTGTTATTGAAGAAAGAAATACTTTTTTATTAATTGTTGAACCAATTTCTTCTGGCATAATTTCGTATTTGCCAGCTTTTTCGTTATATATCACCTTTGCATCAACTGGAGGTTTCACATTGTCCTCTTTAAAAAATACAAGTGAATTAACCTTATCCTTTAGTTTCTGATCATTAAAAGCCGTTGTAACATGCATGTCGTTAGAACTCTTATGAAATAAACTAGAAATCCATGCATATGGATTCTGTGCCTTTAAGAGTTTTTCAACAGAGCCATCTGAGACAAATTCATAATCAATATCATCAGCTGTAATGGCATCTGTTAGTTTGTTGCGACCATCAATCTGAAGCACATAATTTTTTACTTCACGTCGTATACTTTCTTCAACAGCCTTTATGCCTTGTCGGCTGGAATCAATTCCGTTGATAGAAGAACCGATAAAGAAGTGTGACTTAAAGTAAAACGCCATGCCAAAATATATGACCAGCAGGATAAGAAGCGTTAATGTAAAAGCAATAATAATAGGTTTATGCTTACTTCTCATCTTTTTCCTTCTCTTTTCTAATTTATTTTATCTATAGGATACCTGGGCATCATCTAAATAAGTATAACATGTTTTACATACAAGTTCCAATGAAACTTTTATGTCACATATGTTACAGAAATATCACATAAATATGAAATTACTACTTATTATATGATATAGTAAATATGCTGAAAATATTCCAACTATCAGTGGGTACACAAAGATTATTGAAAATAAATTTGGGGGTTGACATATGAAATAATAAGGCGTAAACTGTAAATAGATTATATATAACGAATAAAATCTAAGAACAAAAATAGTACTACAGAACAACATTTCAGAGAGTCGATGGCTGGTGCGAATCGATATGGAAGTCTGATAGGAATGGGTTTGCGAGATGTTAGGTGAAGCTGTTAAGTGTGTAGCCGAGACCGTGTCCTCACGTTACAGAGGGTAGATATCGAAGTAATTCTGTATCAGTAATAAGATAATGTAAATGGTGGCGAGTATTTCCTATTTAGGAAGTGCTTTTTTTATTTATAAAATAAAATGCCATGATTTAGGTTATGAACAAGGGTGGCACCACGATAATACGTCCCTAGCAATTCTTAATTGCTAGGGCTTTTTTTTTATTTTAAGGAAGGGGAAAAACAGTGAGAAATTTAAAGGCGTACCGTAAGACAATTAGTATTGTAAATGAAACAACAATAGGGTTATATGAAAATTTAGTTGGAAAGAAGATAGGTTTTCTACTTGAGAGTTATGATAAAAACAACGGGCGTTATTCTATATTTGGCAAAGAACCAGATGAGATTATAACATCAAAAGAAAACAGTTTAGTAATACATAAAAAAAATGGTGAAATGGAAGTTCGAGAAGGAAATCCTTATGAAAGATTAAAAGAGTATTATAGCGAATTCCATGTAGAAAAGGAAGACGGAGAGCTTGCATTTATAGGCGGTCTTGTAGGCAGTTTAGGATATGACTTTATTCGATACACAGAGGTGTTACCGGATAGTAAGAAAGATACTATTGGCATTGAAACCATTCAGCTTATGCTTGCTACTGAATTTATAGTAATTGACCATGTGGCGGAAACCTTGGCAGCGGTTGTTTTAGAAGAAGATAGTCAGGAAGGAAAAAAACGAGCAATGGAACGGGCCTCCAATTTATTAGAGGAAACGATGAACGGTTACAGTGGAGAAGAAAAAGAGTCCTTTGTACAGGATGGAATTATTGTGGATAAATCAGATTCTATAGAACAATATGGTGCAAAGGTTGAGAAGATTAAAAATTACATAAAAGAAGGCCATATCTTTCAGACGGTTCTTTCACAAAGATGGACCATTGAAACAGAACAGGATGGATTTACCTTATATAAAAAACTAAGAGTTTTAAATCCGTCACCGTATTTATATTATTTTAAGTTTCCTAAGTTTGAAATTATAGGAAGTTCTCCAGAAATGCTAGTGAAAAAATCAGAAGATAAAGTGTATACTTGTCCGATAGCGGGAACAAGGAGACGTGGTGCCAACAAGGAAGAAGATGAAATATTAAAGCAAGACTTGTTGTCAGATGAAAAAGAAAGAGCAGAGCATGTAATGTTAGTAGATCTTGCAAGAAATGACATGGGAAGGATAGCCCAGTTTGGAACCGTGAAAGTAACGCAGTTTATGAATGTACAGAATTACTCTCACGTAATGCATATTGTTTCGTTAGTTGAGGGAAAGAAAAAAGGAACATCTCATCCCCTTGAACTGGTAGCATCCTTTCTTCCAGCAGGAACCTTAAGTGGAGCACCAAAGATTCGTGCCATGGAGATTATAGATGAGTTAGAAGAAAATCGAAGAGGACTGTATGGCGGGGCAACCGGTTATTTAGCATTTGACGGTAATATGGACTTCTGCATTACCATTCGTACTATGATAAAGAAAGATAAGAAAGTGTATTTACAAGCGGGAGCAGGAATTGTCCTAGACTCTGTTCCAGAAAATGAATATTACGAATGTTGCAACAAAGTAATGGCCCTTGCAAAGACGTTAGTGAAAGAAGAAAATTTATAGGAGGTGGAGACATGATTCTTTTAATCGATAACTATGATTCCTTTACATATAACTTGTATCAATACATTGGAACTTTTGAGCCAGACATTGAGGTAGTCCGAAACGATAAGATTACAATAGAGGAGATTCGCCAGATGAATCCAGATAAAATTGTATTATCTCCAGGTCCGAAAAGTCCAAAAGAAGCAGGTATCTGTATGGATGTAGTGAAAGCATTTTATAAAGAAAAACCTATCATGGGAATTTGCTTAGGACATCAATGTATCGGAGAAGCATTTGGGGCGACCGTTTCCTATGCAAAAGAAATTCTCCATGGAAAACAATCCGTAATCAATCATGATAAAACAGGAGTATTTACAGGAATTGATGTTCCGTTACAAGTTGCCAGATATCATTCCCTGGCACTAATTCCAGAAACTATTCCAGAGTGCTTAAAGGTTACAGCGGAAACGGAAGACGGGCAAGTAATGGCGGTACGCCATAAGGATTATCCAGTTGTGGGACTTCAGTTTCATCCAGAGTCCATTTATACAGAACATGGAAAACGGTTAATTGAAAACTTTGTAAATAATCGAATCTAGTGAGGGAAAACTATGATATTAGATGAAATAGTAGCAGATAAAAGAAAGCGCTTGACCACGCAGAAAGCCAATATCGGCGAAATGGAAATGAAGGAACTGGCATTACAGTCCAAAAGAAAATGTGTTTCGTTCTATGAAGCATTGAAAAAAGATGGATTATCAATCATAGGAGAATTTAAAAAAGCTTCTCCGAGTCTTGGTCAGATACAAAGTAAGGTGAAGTTAGAAGATAGGATTGACCAGTACAACCAATCGGTAGATGCAATCTCTTGTCTAACGGAAGAAGATCATTTTCATGGGAGTGCAGAATACTTACAGCAGATAAGGAAAATATCACCACTACCAATTTTGAGGAAAGACTTTATAATAGAGAAATATCAAATTTATGAAGCAAAACGAATTGGTGCAGATGCCATATTGCTAATAGCAGCTATTTTAAATGATGAGCAACTGAAAAGTTTTTATGATTTGGCTTATTCTCTAGGAATGGATGTTTTATTAGAAGTCCATAATGAAGAAGAGATGCAGCGGGCAATTAACATAGGAGCTAAGATTGTTGGTGTAAATAATCGTGATTTGAGAGACTTTACCATATCATTAGAGACAACAAAGCGGCTAATTCAGTATTTGGAGAGCAAAGCACCAGAGCATAAACCATTGTTTGTATCAGAAAGTGGTGTGACCAGTACAGAAGATATTGAGTTTTTAAAAGAATGTCAGGTAGATGCACTGCTCATTGGCAGAGCATTTATGGAAGCAGAACATCCACTTTCACTGGCAAGGGAGTGGAAAGCAGTATATAACAGGTGAGAAGGGATGATGGGATGCGATATGAAAACATAAAAAAAGCAAAATTCCTTGCAAGACCGAATCGTTTTATTGCCCATGCAGAGCTTGACGGGCAAGAAGTAATCTGTCATGTGAAGAATACAGGAAGATGCAGAGAACTATTGATACCAGGTGAAACAACGGTTTACATTCAGGATCATGGTGAGGATACCAAGAGAAAAACAAGATATTCGTTAATTGGAGTGGAAAAAGGAAATCTAATGATTAATATGGATTCACAAGCTCCCAATAAGGTTGTGAAAGAGTGGATTCAAGCAGGAGAGTTTTTACCAGGTATTACGTTTATGAAACCAGAAAAGAAATATGGAAATTCAAGATTCGATTTTTATCTGGAACAAGGTGAAAAGAAAATATTTCTGGAAGTGAAAGGTGTCACCTTAGAGGAAGATGGTGTAGCCATGTTTCCGGATGCACCAACGGAACGAGGCGTGAAGCATATTGAAGAATTGATCTCTTGCAAAGAAGATGGCTATGATGCCTATATCGTATTTGTAGTACAGATGGCAGGAATGAAGGTGTTCAGACCAAATGAGAAAACTCAGCCAGAGTTTGGTGAGGCACTTCGTAAGGCTAGAAGTCATGGAGTTGACATTATCGTTAAGAACTGCATCGTAACACCAGATGAGTTAAAAATAACGGACTCTCTACCTTTTGAATTATAGGAGGGTGAAGCATGACAGAGATTAAAATATGCGGACTAACTTGCAAAGAAGATATTGATATTATAAATGAGTTTCCAATTACTTACGCAGGATTTGTTTTATATGTTCCAAAAAGTAAACGAAACCTTACATTAGAACAGGCACAGCAGCTAAAAGCTGGTTTGAAAGAATCTGTAAAGACAGTTGCTGTGACTGTGTCACCAACCAAAGAGCAGGTAGAGTTGATACAGGAGGCTGGGTTCGATGTAATTCAGATTCATGGTTCGTTACATAGAGAAGTAGAACAATATGTGAAAATACCTGTCTTTCGAGCTGTAAACGTGGAGACGGAAGAAGATATTCAAAAAGTAATGAAAGAGGCATCCAACAAGATTTCTTATTTTGTGTTTGATGGCAGGACACCAGGCGGAGGAGAAACCTTCGATTGGGGAATGTTAAAAAAAATGGTGGATAACNNATGCTGGCTGGTGGATTAACAGACAAAAACGTTGGAGAGGCAATCAGATTACTGCATCCTGGAATTGTAGATGTAAGTTCGGGTGTAGAAAAGGAAACAGGCAAGGGAAAAGACAAAGAAAAGATTGCACGGTTTGTAAAAGCTGTTTTTAACCGATAGAAAATTCCGAAGAAGGAAAGGATGATTAAGAGTATGAGTACATATTATGGAGAATTTGGAGGACAGTACGTAGCAGAGTCCTTAATGAATACATTAAAAGAGGTGGATGAGGCATTTGAGGAAGCCATTCACGATCCAAAGTTCTGGGAAGAATTTGATTATTATATGAAAGAGTATGTTGGCAGGGAAACGCCTCTTTACTTCGCATCCCGATTGACGGAAAAATATGGACCAAAGATTTATCTGAAACGTGAGGATTTGAATCACACAGGAGCTCACAAAATCAACAATGTTATTGGTCAGATTCTATTAGCAAAACGTATGGGCAAGAAAAAGGTAATTGCAGAAACAGGTGCAGGACAGCATGGCGTTGCAACCGCAACAGGTGCAGCTTTATTTAATATGGAATGTAAGGTATATATGGGAGAAGAGGACATTAAACGTCAGGAACTGAATGTACTTCGTATGAAGATGCTAGGAAGTTCTGTGGAATGTGTAACATCAGGAAGCCGTACTTTAAAGGATGCAACCAATGAAGCGATTCGTACCTGGGCAAAAGAAGCGGAGGATACCTTCTATGTTATCGGTTCCGCTGTTGGACCTTACCCTTATCCCAAAATAGTGAAAACATTTCAAAGTGTAATCAGCAAGGAAGCTAGAAAACAGATTTTACAAAAAGAAGGAAGACTTCCAGATACGGTAATGGCTTGTGTTGGAGGAGGTTCCAATTCCATCGGAATGTTTGCAGAATTTATTGAGGATAAGGACGTAAAACTGATTGGCGTTGAGGCAGCTGGACTTGGTATCGAAACAGGAAAACATGCAAGTGCCATGGCATTAGGAAAACCAGGAGTGTTACATGGAATGCGTTCTTATCTGCTACAGGATGATGACGGTAATGTTCAGTTGGCCCATTCTATCTCAGCAGGTCTTGATTATCCGGGTGTTGGTCCAGAACATGCTTACTTAAAAGATACTGGCCGTGCGCAGTATGTATCCGTTACAGATGATGAGGCAATGAACGCATTGTTAGAACTTTGTAAAATGGAAGGAATTATTCCGGCTATTGAGAGTTCTCATGCTTTAGCATATTTGCTTAAGTATGCCAAAGAGTGTTCAAAGGATGAGATTATTGTGATGTGCTTATCTGGACGAGGTGATAAGGACTGCCATACCATTCAGGCATGGTTAGAAGGAAATAAGGAATCTTTGAATAAATAGGGGGTAATGATTATGAATCGTATCGAAGAAAGGTTAAGCCAGTTACAGGAAAAAGGAGAAAAGGCATTTATTACATATATGACAGCAGGACTTCCAGATATGGAAGGAATGAAAGAATTATTAAAGGCGCAGGAAGAGGCAGGTACCGATATTGTGGAACTTGGAATTCCATTTTCTGATCCAGTTGCAGACGGTCCAGTGATTCAGGATGCTTCCTATCGTTCTATTTTAAAAGGAACCAATTTAAAGAAAACATTTCAGGCAGTAAAAGAAGTGCGAGAAGAGTGCCAGATTCCAATCATATTTATGATGTATTACAATACTATTTTGCACTATGGGGTAAAAGAGTTTGTTAAGAAATGTGAAGAAGCTGGAGTAGATGGTCTGATTGTTCCTGACTTGCCATTTGAAGAGCAAAAGGAGATTAAGGCATGTTTGACTTCGGAACATGCGCCAATCCTGATTGAACTGGTTTCTCCTGTATCAAAACAGAGAGTTCCGATGATTCTAGAAAATGCCCGCGGCTTTGTATATTGTGTATCTTCCATGGGAGTGACTGGCCAGGAAGGTCAATTTTATGATACGGTAAAAGAGTATTTGAAAGAAGTGAAAGAACAGTCAAAGATTCCGGTTATGATGGGATTTGGAATTCAGACGGCCAAGGATGTTGAGTTTGTGAAAGATACAATAGATGGTTGTATTGTGGGAACGCATTTTATTGAAATATTAGAGGAATGCAACTATGACCTGGAAGAAGCAAAGAAATATATTAAGCAATTTAAGAGTGAATTGAACGGAGTTTTCGTATAGAGTTGAATTCTAAAAATGCCGCTCTGTTTATAGGGGCGGCATTTTTGTACCATAATTCTTTTCTACACAAGAGGAATATCTTCCTCGTAATCAACATTATCAAAATGGAATCCGAACATTTTGTAAAAATCTTCCCAATAACCGTCTGTGTCTGCAAAATCCATCAGATTTTCGGTGGAAACCTTGTCCCAGTTCTCCATAACTGCTTGTTGCACATCCTCGCGCATTTCAAGATCATCTACACGAATTAATCCATTTTCATCAGTCAATATGCCATCAGGACCTAATACTTTGTCATGGAACAAACGATACATCTGCTCGATACAGCCTTCGTGAATTCCTTTCTCTTTCATTACTTTATATAACAAAGAGATATATAGAGGCACAACAGGAATTGCAGAACTTGCCTGTGTAACAAGTGCTTTATTCACAGATACATAAGCATTTACACCTTTAAATTCTTTTGTAATTTCTTTAGAAGTAGCAATCAGATGATTCTTCGCCATTCCAATGGTACCATTTTTGTAGATTGCATGTGTTACTTCAGGGCCGATGTAAGAGTAAGCAAGAGTTGTTACTTTGTCAGCAAGAACACCAGCATGTTCTAATGCTGTAATCCAGTCCTTCCAATCTTCGCCGCCCATAACCGTTATGGTATTCGCAACTTCTTCTTCTGTTGCATAAGGAATGCTTGCATCAATTATAGTATTGTGTACTAAATCCCAGTTCTTGTTTTTAAATTCTTCTGAAATAGCTTTGATAACAGAAGAGTATGTAACACCATTTTTTGTTCTTCTTGGTGCTGCAATACTATATACAATCATATCAATCTTACCAAGATCTTGTTTGATTGTTTCAATTGTCTGTTCTTTGATTTCTTTTGAAAATGCATCGCCATTAATGGTTTTCGCATAAAGACCATCACTTGCGGCAATCTCATCAAAAGCTTTTGTGTTGTAGTAACCAGCAGTGGCGCATCTTCTTTCGGTAGGCTGTTTTTCAAACATAATACCTAATGTGTTTGCCTTTGCACCATAAGCTAAACTTATTCTGGAAGCAAGTCCGTAGCCGGTGGAACATCCAATTACAAGAACGTTTTTTGCACCTTCCATAGCAGGATGGTTTTTAACATATGTAATTTGTCTTTTTACGTTTTCGGCGCATCCCTTTGGGTGTGCTGTTGTACAAATAAAGCCTTTTACTTTTGGCTGTATAATCATAATGCATCTCCCTCACTGTAGTTTGATAATCAAAGTTTATTTTAGCATAATTTATAGGGATGTACAATAAGTGGAAAATCAAAACAACAAAAAATTATGTTTACTTTTGATGAAACTTCTTCTATATTAATAGTGGATGATAACATTGTATATAAGAGGTGCAAGAATGAATATAGGTTTATTTACCGAGACTTACTATCCGGAGATTAATGGTGTTGCTGCATCGGTATATGTGTTAAAGGAAGAACTAGAAAAACAGGGACATAACGTGTATGTGTTTACTACCACATCACCAGGGGCACCAAAGGATGAAAAGAATGTATATCGGGTACACAGTTTACCATGTATTTTAATTAGTGACAGGCGAGTTGGCCTGCTGTATCAAAGAAAAACTGCGTCCATAATTAAGAAATTAAACTTAGATATTATACATACCAATACGGAATTTTCCCTTGGCATATTCGGAAGGATTATGGCAAAAGAGCTGAAGATTCCGATTATTCATACTTATCACACGATTTATGAAGATTATACACATTATATAACAAAAGGTGTGTTATTGGATAACAAAGCAAAGAAAGCAGTTCGGGCATTTTCCAAGGTTTGTTGTAATACGGTGGATGAAGTCATTGTTCCAACAGAGAAGGTCAAGGAACTGTTGCGAGCTTATCATGTCAAACGACATATAGAAGTCATTCCATCGGGAATCGATTTGGATAAGTTTGATGAAGGCAGATACCAGGCGAAAGAACTGGACGAGATACGAACTGAGTATGGAATTCAAAAGAATGATAAAGTAATCTTGTATCTAGGTAGATTGTCTCATGAAAAAAATATGGAAGAATTGTTAAGTTATATGCCATTCTATATGAAAAAGCATGAGGATGCAAAATTTGTAATAGTTGGAGATGGACCAGCAAGTTCTCATTTAAAGAATATGGTTAAGGGGCTATCTTGTGAAAAGTCTATTCTGTTTCTAGGAGAAAAACCATATGATGAAGTAGGAAAATACTATCAGCTAGGTGATGTATTCGTAAGTGCTTCCAATAGTGAAACACAAGGATTAACCTTTATTGAAGCTATGGCATCAGGGCTTCCGGTTATTGCGAAAGAGGATAAGTGCCTAAATGGTATTATGGAAGAAGGGGGGAATGGTTTCTTTTTCCGTAGTCAAGAGGAATTTGTTCATGCATTAGATAACGTTTTGTATAGTGGGAAAGAAGAACAATATTGTAAAAATGCAAAAGAAACCGCTTATCGTTTTTCGACACATGTGTTTGCGAGTGAGATACTTGATGTATATGAGGATGTACTAAGTAGAAGGGAATTACAATATGGATAAACGAGGAGAAAAGAAATTGATTATCATGCAGGTAATATTAGTTGTTTTAGGAATTGCTGCAGTTGTGTATTATTCGATAATTGTATCAATTTTGGGATTCCGTAGAGATTTTTCTTTAGTCTGGATAGTGGGAGCATTGGGCTGTTTTGTTCTTTGTTTCCTATTAAACCAAATGGGAAAATTGCAATATGCTGGTGCATCAAAGGTACTGAATATGCTAATAGCAGTGTTTGTGATTTTAATTGTATTTTTTGCATTTATTGAAAGCTTGATCCTGAGGACAGGATTTGCAAAACCCGATGCTGGAGCTGATTACATGATTGTATTAGGGGCTCAGGTAAATGGTACGAAAGTATCAAAAGCCCTTCGTTGCCGCTTGGATGCAGCGATATCGTATGCAATGGATAATAAAGAGACAAAAGTAATTGTCTCAGGTGCCCAGGGGTATAAAGAAGACATTACAGAAGCTAAGGCCATGCGTGATTACTTAGTAGAGAATGGATTGGAAGAGGAGCGAGTTATCATGGAGGATAAGTCAACCAATACCAATGAAAATATAATGTATAGTAAGAAGTTAATGGAACAATCCGATTATGTGGTCATTGTAACGAATCGCTTTCATTTATATCGAGGAGTACACATAGCTAAGAAACAGCTGACGCAAAAGGTAGAAGGTCTTGGGGCGGATACAGGTACTCTGCTCTTTTTAAACTATTATGTAAGAGAAGCGTTTGCAATTGTAAAAGACGGATTGATGGGGCATATTTAGGAGGCAAAGTATGGAGTCTAGAAAAGAAAAGGCGGTACGCCTGTTTCAAGAAGGATTTAACTGTTCACAGGCTGTATTTGCTGCTTATAGTGATATATATGGAATCGATGAGAAAACAGCTTTACGTATTGCAAGTTCTTTTGGAGCTGGAATGGGGCGCATGCGTGAGGTTTGTGGCACCTGTTCTGGTATGTTTTTAGTAGCAGGTTTGGAGAGCGGGGCAACAGAAGGAAAGGATGCAGCAGGAAAAAGGCAGAATTATGACATGGTACAAATGCTGGCAGAAGAGTTTCGTAAACGAAATGGTACTATTATTTGCCGTGAACTTTTAGGACTAGACAATCCGCAGGTAACGGCGGCTGAATTTAAAGATACAAAGCCAGAAGAGAGAACAACAGCCTATTATCAAAAACGACCTTGTGTAAAGCTTGTGGAAGAGGCAGCAGAAATACTAGAAAACACAATCTTAAAGGAACATCTTGCAAAATAAGATTGTTTCAAAAATGTTTCAGTCAATATGCATATGAAAATAAAAATTGTAATACATTTTTATTAATTTTGTAACAAAGTAGTTGAAAAATTATGTCATTTTGGTAAAATGAAAAGGCTAAGATAAATATGCAGTGGTTGAGATAGGTTGGTGTATAATCATATGGATGAGAAAAAGCGAAAGGAAGATGACTGGATTGACGAAATCAGCTACTCAATAGGAGAACAGGTTGAGAAGGGTGATAATCCCGAAGATTCCGGAAAAGAAAAGACACATGACGATATTGATATAAAAGAAGAAAAAAAGGGCGAAGATTTGAAAGAAGAGAAGAAAGAAGAATCAAATACAGAAAAAGGACAGCAAGAAGTACCAGTGATTGCAAAAGAAGAGGAAGTACCTTCAATTAATCTTGATGATATGAAGTTACAGGAACCAGAACCAGGTGCGTTGGAAAGTTATCTTGAAAATGCACAGGAAGATACAAAGAAGAAAAAGTGGTCATGGAAAAAGAAGCTGCTTGTAGGATTGTGCGTATTGGGACTTCTAATTGGTGGCGCATGTTTAACTGCTTATTTTATGCTTGATAAAATCCAAACAGAAAGACCAGAAGATATCAAGAAAGCAGAGACGGATTTGACACCAGATGAATTAGCCCAACAGAAGGCAAATCTAAAACCACAAGAATTTAATAATGTAATTGAACAGAAGGTTGTTAACATTTTGCTGATTGGAGAAGAAGCGATTAATGATGGAGTTTTAGGTCGTTCTGATTCTTCCATGATTGCTACACTTAACACAGTTGAGAAATCAATTAAGCTAACTTCTGTTATGCGAGATATGTATGTAACTATACCAGGTTATAAAAATAATAAGCTGAATGCTGCTTTCCACAATGGTGGAGGTGTGCTACTAGCAGAAACGATTGAACAGAATTTTGGAATCCAGATTGATGGTTACGTTCGAGTGAATTTTGACGCATTTGAAAAAATCGTTGATGAGCTTGGTGGCGTAGATATAGAATTGACAAGTGATGAAGCGTACTACTTAAATACAACAAATTATATTTCTAAGAAGAAAAACCGATGTGTAAAAGAAGGACTTCAGACCCTCAATGGAAATCAGGCCTTGGGTTACTGTCGTGTCAGATACAAGACAGCATCCAATGGAGAAGCTAATGATTTTGGACGTACTTATCGACAGAGAACAGTATTAAAAGCAATTTTTGATAAATACAAACATCAAAATGTTGTGAATATGGTATCAATTGCGACAGACCTTTTATCTTATGTAAAAACCAGTATGACAAAATCAGAGATGATCAGTTATCTTACAACGGCCGCAAGTTTTGGTTCTTTAGACTTGGAAACCTTTCGAATTCCGATGGACAATACGTATGATGGACAGAAAATAGATGGCAAGTCAGTACTTGTAATTGATTTTGATGCAAACAGAAAAGGTTTGCGTGATTTTATTTATGCAGGTATTAAAGATTCGGATATCAAGGTAGTGAGTGGAGATATGGAAGATGACCGTTATTTTTCTTATCTTTGGACTGATTAGCAAGGAGGAGTTGTATAGTGGCGATTACATTTTTACCTGTTATGGATGCTGATGATATCAGTCAAGTAGCATCAATGGCAGATGAAGTTTATCATGAACATTACGCTGGAATTATTTCAGATGAGCAAATTGATTATATGGTGAAAGAATATCAGTCTGTTGAGGCAATCACAGAGCAGATACATAAAGCGGGTTTTGATTATTTTATGTTAAATAACAATGAATGCAATGTAGGATATTTTGCAATAAAGATGGAAGAAGACAGAATCTTTATTAGTAAGCTTTATGTATTAAAAGAATTTCGAAATAAAGGTTATGCAAAACAGGCATACCAGTTTTTAAAGGGCTTAAGTGAGGCAATGGATTTGAAACATATTTATTTATATACACATAAAAAGAATTTAGAAACAATTGCAATGTATGAAAAATTTGGTCTGAAGAAAGTTGAGTCCCTTGTGAATGATTTTGGCAATGGGTTTGTGATGGATGACTATAAGATGCAGGAAGATTTATAATTTAGAGTGATAAAACAGATACTAGGGTGTCAAAAGGATTTGATATCCTAGTATTTTCAAATTTATAAGAAAATTCAAAGTTCCTAAAGTCAGAGGGAGATGCACACAAGTGGGAAGAAAGGTTAGGTACTAATATGAAATATCCAATACTATTATTTGATGCAGATAATACATTGCTTGATTTTACGCAAACTGAGAAGCAGGCATTTGTAGAAACAATGAAAAAACATGGATTTCCATATGATGATGAAGCGAAGAAAGCATATGATGAGATTAATCACGGATTATGGAGACGATATGAAAAGGATGAAATTACGAGAGATGAAGTAGTGAATACTCGTTTTGGAAAGCTATTTGAACAACTTGGTGTGATTGGAGACGGCGTAGCCTTTGAGAAGGAATACCAGGACATGCTTGGAGCAGGAAGTTTTCTCATGGATGGTGCGATTACTTTGTTAGCAGCTGCAAGAAGAGTTGGACACAAGTGTTATATCGTAACCAATGGTGTTGCAAAGACACAGCATAGAAGATTAGAGGATTCAGGAATTGTTCGTTATGTAGATGGTGTGTTTATATCAGAAGAACTGAAATGTCAGAAACCAGCAAGAGAATTCTTTAATCTGGCGTTTGAGGTAATTGGAGAAGAACATAGAAAAGATGCTTTAATCATTGGAGATAGTCTTTCTTCTGATATTTTGGGTGGCAATAATGCTGGGATTACAACTTGCTGGATGAATCCAGACCATCTTGTCAATGAAACGTCAGCAGTAGTAGATTATGAAATTGCCCATTTAGATGAGTTATACCAGATACTAGGCATAGAATAGGCTGGATTTATTATGCAAGTTACGTTGTAAGTATTAATAAGGACGTTGACAAAATAGTTATGAGTGCTATAATATAGACTATATTTATAGAAATTGCGAATTGCAATTGATTCGAACACGTTGACGAGAAGAGTAGGATGTGGAACTATTCAGAGAGAGGCATGTATGCTGGAAGTGCCTTATAGAAGAAACATTTGAAAACTACCTCTGAGTGGCCCCAATCCGGCCCGGTGATTCCGTTATCATCAGAATACGCATATGTGTCGATTACACTTTTGTGTTTCATTAAGTGCCTGCTATGCAGGAATTAGGGTGGAACCGCGACTATGAATAGATATAGCTCGTCCCTTTCAGTAGAAGAAAAGCTGGAAGTGGAAGAGCTTTTTTTCTGTAATTTATTGTAATGTAAACTGAAATGAAAAGAAGGAGATGTAATTATGAAAGTAACATTAAAAGATGGCTCTTTTAAAGAATATGACAAAGCAATGAGCGTATACGACATTGCCAAAGATATCAGCGAAGGATTAGCTAGAATGGCTACAGCTGGTGAAATTAACGGAAAAGTAGTTGATTTAAGAACAGTAGTTGACAGTGACTGTGAATTAAGTATATTAACATTTAATGATGAAGCTGGTAAAGCGCCATATCGTCATACAACTTCTCACATTTTAGCAGAAGCAGTGAAAAGACTTTATCCAGAAGCAAAATTAGCAATTGGACCAAGTATTGATACAGGATTTTATTATGACTTCGACTGCGAATCATTTGACCGTGCAGCGCTAGATAAGATTGAAGCTGAGATGAAGAAAATCATCAAAGAAGGCAAAGAGTTAGAAAGATTTACACTTCCTAGAGAAGAAGCCATTGCTTTCATGAAAGAAAGAAATGAACCTTACAAAGTAGAGTTAATTGAAGACCTTCCAGAAGGTGAGACTATTTCCTTCTATCGTCAGGGTGATTTCGTTGATTTATGTGCTGGTCCTCACTTAATGAGTACAAAAGGAATTAAAGCGATTAAATTAATTTCTTCTTCAGGTGCTTACTGGAGAGGCAGCGAAAAGAATAAGATGCTTACTCGTGTATATGGTACAGCATTTACAAAGAAAGCAGATTTAGATGCTTACTTAGAGCACTTAGAAGATATCAAGAAACGTGACCACAACAAGTTAGGACGTGAAATGGAACTATTCACAACAGTTGATGTTATCGGTCAGGGGCTTCCTTTATTAATGCCTAAGGGAACAAAAATGATTCAGACATTACAAAGATGGATCGAAGATGAAGAAGAAAAACGTGGTTACATGAGAACAAGAACGCCACTTATGGCAAAGAGTGACTTGTATAAGATTTCTGGACACTGGGATCATTATTTAGATGGTATGTTCGTACTTGGCGATCCTGAGAGCGACAAAGAAGTTATGGCATTGCGCCCAATGACATGTCCTTTCCAGTATTATGTATACAAAGCAAGTCAAAAATCTTATCGTGATCTTCCTTGCCGTTATGGTGAAACATCCACATTGTTCCGTAATGAAGATTCTGGAGAAATGCATGGCCTAACACGTGTTCGTCAGTTTACAATTTCTGAAGGACATTTAATCATCCGTCCAGATCAGGTTGAAGAAGAATTTAAAGGCTGTGTGGACTTAGCTTTGTATTGCTTAAAAACATTAGGATTAGAAAATGATGTAACTTATCGTTTATCCAAATGGGATCCAAATAATCGTGAAAAATATATCGGAACAGATGAATACTGGGAAGAAACACAAGGTATGATGCGTAAGTTCTTACAGGAATTAGACATTCCATTTACAGAAGCAGAAGGTGAAGCGGCATTCTATGGTCCAAAGCTTGATATCCAGGCTAAGAATGTATACGGAAAAGAAGATACAATGGTAACAATTCAGCTTGACTGTGAAATCGCTGAAAAATTCGATATGTACTATATCGATGAAAAAGGTGAAAAGGTACGTCCTTATATCATCCACCGTACAAGTATGGGATGTTATGAAAGAACGCTTGCATGGTTAATTGAAAAATATGCTGGTTTATTTCCAACATGGTTATGTCCAGAACAGGTACGTGTGCTTCCTATTTCTGATAAATATGCAGATTATGCTAAGAAGGTAGAAGAAGAGTTAAAGAACAATGGTGTATTAGCTACTATGGATACTCGTGCTGAGAAGATTGGTTACAAAATCCGTGAAGCAAGACTTGACCGAGTGCCTTATATCTTAGTTGTAGGACAGAAGGAACAAGAAGAAGGTCTTGTATCTGTAAGAAGTCGTTATTTAGGCGATGAAGGACAGAAAACATTAGCTGCATTTGTAGATGAAATCTGTAAGGAAATTAGAACGAAGGAAATTCGTAAGATTGAAGTGCAGGATTAATGAAAAAAGGAGTAAACGATGAAAAGTTTACTCCTTTTGGTATAGAAAGACTAACAAACTATTAAACGTCAAGTCTGAAAAAGATATTTTCTAGATAAAGTACAGAAGTGTATNNTTTTAGTTATATCAAAACGATAACCAGTTAATGACTTTAATTCCTCATTATGAAAAGATGTGTCTGAGTAGGACTTTAAGTTCACATCAAACATGAGCATAGAAGCAGTCGGGGACGGAAAAATGTAATGGATTGTTGAAAAGGAGAATAAAATGGTTGAAATATTCTGCTTTTTGTCGTTATAATATGATTAGATATACTTGCGAGTGCTGAAGGGAGGATTATCTAGAAATATTAAAGGACTATGATAAAACTAATTTAACATTTATAATATAGTGATTAGTATGATAAACAAATGATAACAATTCTTTTTATTTCGAATTCAATTTATTTATATTTATATGTATTAGGTTACGACATATATAAATAATCAATTCTTGTGTACATAGCTGCTAACAAATCCTTACATAAACATAAGAATAATGAGGGGTAGGAGTTCTAATTTCAATTTTATTTTTGAAAAGGTATTTGAATATTTTTTAAAATTGAAATACCTAATTATGTAATATTCTGTATGAATAAATAACATAGGAAATAACCATTGGGTTAGAAAGGATGGAGTTTATGAAATTTAGATTAAGTATCAAGTTAAGGCTTGTTGTGTCAGTTACTTTGATGTTTATTATTTTTTCTATAGTATTAGCTTCTTCTGTATATAAGATGTCGAGTAAAAAATATGTACAGCAAGGAGGAAATGAAGCAGTTTCAGTGGCATCACTCATTAAGGATATGTATGATTTGCAGATAGTTGAAGCTGTAAAAGACCAAGATGGGGATAAAGCAAAGTATCAATATGTTCTAGATTTTTCCAATAAATTAATCGAAGAAACTGGTGCAAAATATATCTATATGATTGCAAAATATGATGGAGTCTATAAATACTTTTTTTCAAATAACGAAGAGAGTGCTTTTCTGGAGGATTTAGAAGAGTCATACTTTGATTTAGTAGAGCCAGCATTTCAAGGAAATGCTAGTGTTATGCCGTACATGGATGATTCTGGGTATGGAAAATTGATTACAGCTTTTGTACCTTTGTATAACAGCAAAGGAGAAGTGATGGCAGTGTTAGGTATTGATTATGATGCAGAATTCGTGCAGAAGAATATAAACGAGGTGTTACATAGAATTGTCCTTATCGCTATTATAATACTTCTAGCATCAATTGTAGTTGTCTATTTTATCATTAATAAAATGGTCAAACAATTGAAACAAGTAGATGTAAAACTTCAAGAATTAATCAGTAGTAATGGTGATTTGACGAAGAAAATTGATGTGAAACGAAATGACGAAATTGGAGACATATGTAATAGGATAAATCAACTGTTAGAGTATATTTATGTTCTTATAAAGAATATAACAGATGTTTCTAAATCAGTTCGATCGTCAATTGAGAAAACAAAGAAATCTGTAGATGGTTCCGTGAGTGAATTGGAGAGTGTTAGTTCTTCAGCAGAAGAAGTAAATGCAATGATAGAAGAAAACTATTCCAGTATTGAAGATATAACAAACATAATTGATTTGGTAAAAGAGCAACTTACAACAATATCGACTGACTTAAGCAATGGCAAAAACTTAACTGGTGAGGTTAAGGAAAGGGCAAATGATATTTGTGAAGAGGCCGTTAGAGAAAGTGAGTTGATTGAGAAAGATTCAGAAAGACTTACTGTATCTGTTCAAGAAAAGATTAGACAAGCAAGTAATGTGGAGAAAATCAACGAACTTACTGAAAAAATTATTGATGTTGCTGACAAAACAAGCATGCTTGCACTAAATGCTTCAATTGAAGCTGCGAGGGCAGGAGAAGCTGGAAGAGGATTCTCAGTAGTCGCTGAAGAAATTTCTAAATTAGCGGAAGATACGACTGTAACTGCAAAAGGAATAAAGCAAATCAGTGAGATGATTGTTTCAGTTGTAGAAGAACTTGCAAGCGAATCAGAAAGTATGGTTGGTTACGTTTCAGAGAAGACGGTCGGTGCCTACGAAAAACTAAAAACAGTAGGAGAGGATTATTTAAAAAACTCTGAAAGGATAACAGAAATATTTGAGAAGATGAATGCGCAGTCAACCAATATTGAGAACAGTATGACCGAGGTAGTAGATGCGGTCAATGCGATATGTGAGGCTACCAAAGAATGTACAGCAGGAGTAGGAGAAGTGACAAATTTGACAGTAAGTCTTACAATGAATTCGCAAGATAATAAGGAACAAGTAAAACACAATGAAGACATGATGGATCTGCTTGAGACTGAGTTGAATAAATTCATTATTGAATAAGAAAAGGATGTTTGGACATATATGGAGAATATATTTCACAGTAAACAGGTTAATAACGAAAGACAAGTAGAACTAGATTGTGCAAAGGGTATGGCAGTTGTATTCATGGTTTGGGTTCATGTAAATGAATATTACCAAGGAGAGGCATACGATGGAGGAACTTATAACAGATTAGTTGAGTTTTTGGGAAGTCCACCAGCGGCACCAGTGTTTATGTTTTTGTTAGGATTGGGAATTATTTATGCACGACATAATTCGCCCATGCATCTTGCTATTCGTGGTTTTAGGCTATTAATAGGTGGTTATGTATTTAGTTTGTTCCGTGATATGATACCTTATCTAATATTGTATAAAAAGGAAAATGATGTTAGTTATATTGGGAAAGGTAATTTTCTATTGTGGGGAATCGATATTCTTCAATTTGCAGGACTAGCCTTTTTGTTTTTTGCATTAGTTAAGAAATATGAGTTTTCACATATGAAATTGTTCATATGCTGGTGTATATTTGCATCGCTCAATATGTCCCTGCATAATGTATCATTTTCAAGTCATTTAGCCAATGCGATTTTTGGTTTGTTCTGGGGAACAAGCGATTATTCATGGTTCCCGTTTTTTAACTGGATTACATATCCTATGGCAGGTTATGTGTTTGGTGAATATCTAATAAGATGTTCCAATAAACATTTACTCTATAAAAGGATACTAGTGATTTCAGTAGGAGTATCTATCCCTTTGTGGATTTATAGTTATATAAATGATGTTCAATTTGGTGCATTTGGAGAGTTATGGCAACAAGCATATTATCACCATGATATAATTGGAAATTTAGTATTGCTTTCATTTGTGTTTTTGTGGATTAGTTTATTCTATTTTTTGGTTTCTTTTATTCCAAAGACACTTAAAAATTGCATGTTGAGATGGGGGAGGAATATTACAGATATTTATGTTGTATCTTATTTAATATTAGGTTGGTCTTTTATTATGTTGAATAAAGAAGGATTCGCACCATCAATTGTATGTGTTTTGGCAATTATTATTTTTGCTTTATCAGATTTTATTACAGTAAGGTATAAGAAGATAAAGAGCATGTTATTAGAAAAAAGAATAGCAAAATAGGAAAAGATTTTAAGGCATAAGATCGTTAGAGAGAGGCTTCGTTATAGGTGAAGCCTCTTTTTGGCATACACTCAGCATGGATGCGCTCTCATGGATTAAAGTACCTAACAAGTCTTTGTCAGGTACAAGGGATAGGACTTGAAAAGATGTTAATAATGGCACCACCTGGAAAGTCTTCCAATAATAATATATTACAAAATTATTAAATATATGTTACTATATGTTTACAAATTAATTGCCAAATTAATTTAAACAAAAAACAATTATGTATGAGAAATC
>DBKX01000020.1 GCA_002297865.1 Lachnoclostridium sp. UBA739 | reverse complement strand
CCAGTAAACTGTATTCTGTATGGACATGAAGATGTGTAAAATTCATGGTACCTCCCCCTCCTATTACAAATGATCGTTTAGATTCAAGTTTATCATATTTCGGCGAAAAAGGGAACTTGAAATTATGTGTAAATGATGAAATTGAACTGATCAGAATCATCCTTTTAGATTTCTATCCATCAAAAAAACCTAGCAACATGAATGGTTCCATACTGCTAGGTCTTATTTCTATCATAAATCGATCTATTTTCCACTATTTAAATACGATTCAATCTTTTCCATAGCAAGTTCTTCATCCTTGCCATCTGCCGAAACAATTACTTCTTCTCCAGCAGCAAGTCCAAGACTCATCATACCCATAATGCTTTTTGCATTTACCTTTTTATCTTCACATTCGATATGAATAGAGCTTTCGAATTGGCTTGCAACTTGTACAAGGACTGCAACAGGTCTAGCTTCTAAACCAGTTGGAATTTTAATTGTCATTTTTTTGGTTACCATACATTATTCCTCCTTTTGTTCCCTTAAACTATCTGCAATTTTACTTATACGCCTTAACCTATGATTAACACCAGACTTTCCCAACGGTGGATTTAATAACGCTCCCAATTCTTTTAGCGATGCATCAGGCTGTTCAATACGAAGCCTTGCAACTTCCTCTAACCCTTCTGATAATTCGCTCAAACCTACCATATCGCGAATATAAATAATGTCATCAATCTGCTTTGTAGCCGCAACAACAGTTTTATTAATATTCGCAGTTTCACAATTTACCTGTCGATTAATTGAATTTCTCATTTCCTTTAAAATCCGAACATTCTCCAGGTTCATCAATGCAATATGCGCTTCCATAATATTGAGTACATCTACAATCTGCGCTCCTTCTTTCACATATACTACAAAGTATTTTTTTCGGGCAATTATTTTTGCATCAATCTCAAAAGAATGTAAGATTTCTGCAATGTATGCTGCTTTCATACGACTATTTGCCACAATTTCAAAATGATATGTTTTAGAAGGATCTGTGATAGAACCAGCTGCCAAGAATACTCCTCTTATAAATGCACGCTTGCAACATGTATTTTGTATCACTAAATGGCTAGGTATTAATTCCTTCATAAGGTAATGTTCTTCTCCCAGAAGTTTCGTTGCCCTTAGGACCTTTTCCACATCATGTTGTGAACGTATATAAATAAAATAGTTTTTACTCTTTTTTAATGATACATTACGCTTCACTAGTATTTCAGTCTTAACTTGGAATGTTTTCCTTATTAACATAAAATAAATTCTTGCTACTGTCAAGTTTTCTGTATGAACTTTCAAACACCATTTACCAGTTTTGCCAATTATTAACTCACCGCAACAGCTAATAATAGCAGCTAGTTCTGCGACACAACAATGCCGTGAAGCCGGTATCTGTCTTGCTAATTCATCTTTTACTTCTTTCGAAAATGACATCTTAAACATCCTTCTCTACATCCCTGTGTTCTATCTTCACTCCATATTCAAGCTTAGATAAACGCTCCGTTATTGCTCTTGCTATAGTGACAGAACGATGCTTCCCCCCTGTACATCCGATTCCAATTACAAGCTGGTTCTTTCCTTCGGCTATATAGTTAGGAATTAAGAACTTAAGCATATCCTCCAATTTATCAAGAAACTCATCTGCTGCTTCAGAATCCATTACATAATTATATACAACTTCATCTTTTCCAGTCTTTTTCTTTAATTCTGGAATGTAAAATGGATTCGGCAGAAAACGTACATCAAATACAAGATCTGCATCTGACAATATTCCATATTTAAATCCAAATGAAACCACTGAAATAAAAAAGTTATTATAATGTTCTCCTTGAACAAATATCTTATCAATCTCAGTCTTCAGTTCCCTTATCAGCATATGACTTGTATCTATTATATAAGTAGCTCGTTTTTTGATAAATTGTAATCTGTCTCGCTCTATCTCAATTCCTTTATCCACACGCCCTTCACTAACAAGAGGATGATTACGCCTCGTCTCTTTGTAACGTTTCACCAGAACTTCAGTGGTGGAGTCTAAAAACAATATCTCAGGTACTACTTCATATTCATTTAACTGATTTAATACATCATCCAGTTCTTCCAAAGCCTGTCCGTTACGGATATCAATCCCCAACGCAGCCTTTGTTACAGTCTGCTCCTCATAAACTATAAAATGGGACAGTTTTGGAATAAGAGGAATTGGCAGATTGTCTACACAGAAATATCCTGCATCCTCTAGCATTTTTAGAACGGAACTTTTTCCAGCTCCAGACATTCCTGTTACTATGACAAATCTCATTTTTGCACCAAACCTTTCTCGTCTTTTCCTTCTGCAATAAATCTTTCTTAAAACTTGCCTACAAAACGAACTTCTGGTTCTAATTTTACCCCAAATTGTTCTTCTACCTTCTTAGTAACCTGTTCGATCAGTTCGATCACCTGTGCTGCTGTCCCATTTCCTGTATTAACTACAAAGCCACAGTGTTTCTCTGATACCATAACATCTCCAATACGGAATCCTCTTAATCCTGCATCCATAATAAGTTTTCCCGCGAAATATCCTTCTGGTCTTTTAAATGTACTTCCAGCGCTAGGAAACTCTAAAGGCTGTTTTTCTCTTCTTCTGCCATTAAAGTCTTTCATAAGTGCAACAATTTCATCTTGGTTTCCCTTTTCGAATTCAAATGTTGCTTCCAGAATTATATCCGCTGTCTTAGTAATAACACTTCTGCGATATCCAAGTTCTAACTCATCTTTTCGTAATTCCTTCACATGACCATCACGAGTCATTATTTTTGCACTCACAATATGATCCTTGATTTCTCCGCCATATGCTCCTGCATTCATTGCGACTGCGCCGCCTAATGTTCCAGGAATACCTGAGGCAAACTCAAATCCCGAAAGGGAATAATTGTAAACTTCTTTTGCAAGTTTAGATAATAAAATTCCAGCCCCAGCTTTGACTGTTGTCTTAACACCTGACTCATTTACCTTACAATAAGCAAACTGGTCTTTGATTTCAATCACAACACCATCAAATCCTTCATCGCTTACAAGAAGATTACTGCCATTACCCAGAATAAAGAATGGAACCTCATATTGATTACACAGCTTAATAATCTCACTCAGTTCCGCTTCTGTCTTAGGAATTGCATAAAATCCAGCAGGACCACCAATACGAAACGTTGTATGGTTTTTCATTGGTTCTGCTTCTTTAAACTGTCCCTCTTTCATAATATTACATAGTTCGTTTTTGAATTTCTGATACACTTTCTACCTCTTTTTTAACTATATATGCCTATATATATGCTTTTCTTTTTCTTTTATTCAAGTACCATTTTAGCACAGCCAAAGATACCTGCATCATTTCCAAGTTCAGCAAGTCTGAACTCTTTGTTTTGTAGTGCGAACATAACATTCTGTTCGTAATACTTTTTAATCAATGTAGTAAGCATTTCTCCTGCCTTGGATACTCCTCCACCGATTACAAATGCCTCTGGATCAACAACTGCTGCAATATGGGAAGCTGCTAATCCTAAGTACTTACCTAACTGTTCTACTAAGTCATTCGCTAATTCATCGCCTTCTTTGGCACAATCGAAAATCGCCTTAGCAGATAGATACTGTAAATCACGTAACTTGGATGGTTTATCAGATGTAATCAGAAGTCTCTTTGCTTCTTTTACAATACCAGTTGCAGAAGCAAACTGTTCTAAACATCCTCTTTTACCGCATCCACATGTATCTTCTTCATCATAATTTACAGTAATATGTCCAATTTCACCTGCTGCTCCCTTTGATCCAGTCAAAATCTTTCCACCGAGAATGACACCGCCGCCAACTCCTGTGCCAAGTGTAATCATAATAATATTCTCGTAACCTTTTCCACCGCCTTGCCAAGCTTCTCCTAACGCTGCAACATTGGCATCATTTCCTACCTTGACATTTTGAATACCGGTTAGTTTTCTAACTTCATCCGCTACGTTAAATACACCCCAGCCTAAGTTAGCACATTTTAGTACAGTTCCATCTTCCATAATTGGTCCAGGAATTCCTATTCCAATTCCAATTACATCTTCCTTGGCAATGTTCTTTGAACTCCATTTTTCCTCTAAAGATTGTGCTATATCAGATAAAATGAACGCACCGCCGTCATCTTTTCTAGTTACAATCTCCCATTTGTCTAAGACAGTGCCATCCTCAGTGAATAGCCCCAGTTTTACTGTTGTCCCTCCAACATCAATACCCATACAATACTTAGCCATTTTGTCCACCTTTCTTAGTAATATGGCTTCTCATTCACACCAGAATACCTTACTAAGTGTAATAAGAACTTCCATATCCATTATATTTATCTTATTTTTTCATTAAATTATTGGTAACCCTGTTGTATAATTCACGTGCTGCATTATAACCCATCTTTTTCTGCCTATAGTTTACTGCTGCGGATTCACAAATCACTGCCAGATTTCTTCCTGGACGAATCGGAATAGAATGACACACAACTTTGTTACCTAAAAATTCCGTATACTGTTCTTCTAACCCAAGGCGATCATATTCCTGCTCACGATCCCACTCTTCTAACTTTATTACCAAATCAATTGACTGAGTATTCTTAACGCTTTCAACACCAAAAAGTGTTTTAACATCAATAATTCCAATACCACGAAGTTCAATAAAATGACGAGTAATATCTGGAGCAGTGCCAATTAAAGTTTCATCACTAACACGTTTGATTTCCACCACATCATCAGAAACCAGGCGATGTCCTCTTTTGATTAATTCCAAGGCAGCTTCACTCTTACCGATTCCGCTTTCACCCATAATCAGAAGACCTTCTCCGTATACATCCACTAACACTCCATGAATCGAGATTCGTGGTGCTAGTTCAACATTGAGCCATCTGATTACTTCTGCCATGAAAGAAGATGTTGTTTTTGTGGTTCTTAAAATTGGCACTCCATGTTTGTTACCAAGCTCAATTATTTCTGGCTGCACTTCTAAGTTACGGCAAAAGACAATGCAAGGAACTTTGCTTTCCATTATCTTCTTCATCATCGCTACACCATGATCTTTCTCCATCTTTTCCATATAGGTATATTCCACTTGTCCTATAACCTGAATACGATTAGAATCGAAATAATCAAAGAAACCTGCTAACTGAAGTGCTGGACGATTCACATCCGTCTGAGATACTAAAGTTTCGTTAACATTGACATCCGGTGTCAGTAATTCTAAATTCATCTTGTCTATAAACTTTGTCAATTCAACAGTATATGCCATTCAAACAATCCTCTCTTTCGAATCAAAGCATCCCCCATTAATCAACCCTTAATGTAAATTCTACCATATAAGGTTTTTCACTGCAACTTGAAATCCATTACTCTCCCTGGTTCCCGCTATGAAAGAAGTGGTATACCTTCTGCGCAACCTGTTCATTCATAGAAGGGGCTTGTGCAAGTTCCTCCTGCGAAGCTTCCCTAATCGCCTCGATGGATTTAAAATACTTCATTAAGGCTTTTCTTCTTACATCTCCCACCCCTTCAATATCATTCAAA
>DBKX01000029.1:6931-9989 GCA_002297865.1 Lachnoclostridium sp. UBA739 | reverse complement strand
CACGTAATTCTTCTTCTGTGTGTGCGATACCACCGCCACTGCCACCTAATGTGTAAGCTGGACGGATAACCACTGGATAATTTATCTCATTGGCAAAATCAACTGCGTCGTCAACTGTTGTTACTACAGTACTAGCAGCAATTGGCTCGTTGATTTTCTCCATTGTCTTCTTAAACTCTAAACGGTCCTCTGCTTTCTTAATGGTAAGAGAAGTAGTACCGATTAATCTTACATTCTGTTCTCTAAGAAAACCTGATTCCTCAAGCTCCATAGCAAGGTTTAATGCTGCCTGACCACCAAGGGTAGGTAACACACTATCTGGTTTTTCTTTCTTAATCACTTCTTGTAAAAATTCCGTTGTCAATGGCTCTATGTAAACCATATCTGCGATGTCCTTGTCTGTCATGATGGTAGCTGGGTTTGAGTTGATCAGTACAACCTCAACACCTTCTTCTTTCAAGGAACGGCACGCCTGCGTTCCTGCGTAGTCAAATTCTGCTGCCTGTCCGATTACGATTGGACCAGAACCAATTACTAATACTTTTTTAATATCTGTCATCTTAGGCATTCTTAACCACCTCCATCATGTTGATAAATTCATCGAATAAGAAATTAGAATCCACTGGACCAGCGCAGGCCTCTGGGTGAAACTGAACTGTGAAAATGTTTTTATTTAAATAATGAACCCCTTCTACTGTTCCATCGTTTACATTAATAAAGGAAGTCTCTGCGATACTCTCATCGATACTTCCATCTACTACGACATAACCATGGTTCTGAGAGGAAATGTATACTTTTCCTGTTGCAAGATCCTTAACTGGATGATTGGCACCACGATGTCCATATTTCATTTTTTCTGTCTTTGCACCATTGGCAAGAGCCATAAGCTGATGTCCTAAGCAAATCGCAAAGATTGGGGTGTCTGATTCATATAATTTCTTAATTTCTGCGATAATTTCTACGCATTCAGATGGGTCACCAGGTCCATTGGTTAACATAATACCATCAATATCAGTTGATAGAATCGTTTCTGCTTTTGTGTCCGCTGGATAAACAGTTACTTCGCATCCACGTTTTACTAAAGAACGAATAATGTTATTTTTGCATCCAAAATCCATCATAGCAACTTTTTTCTGGATGCCACAATCTTCTGTACCGAAATCACCTGGTTTATAAACTTTTACTTCTTTTGTTGTAACTTTGTTCACAACGCCTGTTACTTTATATGTTTTTAATTGCTCTAATACTTTCTCTAAGTCAAAATTCTCATTGGTCGTAATCATACCATTCATAGTACCTTTTTCTCTAAGAATTTTGGTTAATGCACGTGTATCAACTCCTGATATTCCTGGAATATTCTGATCCTTTAAGAATGTTTCAATCGAATCTTCTGAACGGAAATTGCTAGGTCTTCTTGCAATTTCTCTTACGATATATCCGTCTGGCCATGCCTTTAAAGACTCCATATCCTTGTAACACACTCCATAGTTTCCGATAAGTGGATAAGTCATTGCAACTGCCTGACCTGCGTAACTTGGATCTGTCAACACTTCCAGATAACCTGTCATGGACGTGTTAAATACGATTTCACTTATCACATCATGAGTAGCCCCTACACTTTTACCTGTAAAAACTGTCCCGTCTTCGAGTATAAGAAAAGCTTTCATATGCTGCACCTCAATCCTTTCTACTTCATTAGAGCATTTGTATTTTTGTATGTGTTGAATATTTATTAACGCTTTTTGAATAAATATTCGTAATTTTGGGTAAAAAAAAGGAAAAGAAAAATCCTCTTTTTTTTGAATAAAAACACAACTAAGTACCTTTAGCTACCTTATCTTTTGTTCTTTGCTAAAGCACCCTAAATTGTTACAATGATACCACAATGCACCAGATATGGCAAGTATTTTTTTCAGCTATGAATAAAAAGTCAGCAAAGTTTATTTTATAAATATTACAGTTAGAGAATAGATTTGAATACTGAGGCTATAATTAAGATAATAAAGACACCTTTCTTAACTATTTGTTGTATGTTTCAATTTGAAATTATAATGTCTTGGTAATCTATTTGGAATAAAGGATGCATGTTTCGATTTTGCCCTCTAGTACTAAAGGAGGGGGATGCTCTATGAGTACGCTGGAAGTTTTAACACTCTTACTTGTTATCTTCGCAGGTTTGGCTTTCATAGACGATAGAAAAAGTTAACAACATATCCCTGGTTACGAAGTTCACCAAGCATCTTGACCATCAAGATACTCTAATACAACTTTTTTCTTAAATTCATAAGAATAGTTTGCCATAAAAATACCGACCTCCAATCGTTAGATTCTTGGTCTAACTTTTGGGGGTCGGTACATAGTGCGCCTCCCTTTTTACTGCTTTCACAAAATCATCTGATAGATAATTTCTAAACTCATATGGATCCAATGAAAGTGTATAGTTCTCTCTTAAGCTATGTGCTGAACAGTCAATTCTACAACAAGCACGAAATCGAGTATATACCAGTACCTTTATACCACATCCTACCACATAACTATACATTAATGTAGATTATTGTATGGCATATTCTAAACATATAACTTGCTATTTAAGAAGAAAGATTGCTATTCAAATTACTTTTTTCATTTTTCCTATTGTATGTATCATTTCGCATAACTGCTCTATATCCCTAAATGCCATACCTTTAATCTGGTCAATCAACAAATCTACTATCATATTATTGTATTTGCCAATTCTTAAACTTTTATCTCCATTCAAAATATCTTCACAAAATCGAAACAGTTCTTTTGTTCGATATTTTGAGTCATTTAACTTAAATTGTTTAATATGCTCCTCTATAAACTTAAACTCCTCGTGAGAATATTGAACCAGACTGCTTGGCTCAAACTTTAAGCTGTATAAATTATATTGGATTCTATATTCTTTTGCCCCGCTGTTCACGCCCATTGGCTGTAATATAATGCTACGCTGCTTTATATAAGCATACTTTAGTTCTTTATACACCTTGCATTCCTTTTGACATTTTTCTTTCCTGCAATTACAAGAGCGCAATTCATC
>DBKX01000029.1:6741-6914 GCA_002297865.1 Lachnoclostridium sp. UBA739 | reverse complement strand
CTGATCTTTTGAAAACGTAACCTTATCGTCCCCTTTGGTCTTGAAGGACTGATTGCATTTTGGACAAGCCAAACCAATATTTGGTACACAATCCTTTAATATTTGTTCACAATGACTTTTCTCTATCGCATGTTCTAAGTGTCCAAATCTTTTCGAATCCACCTCAATCTTAG
>DBKX01000029.1:0-6694 GCA_002297865.1 Lachnoclostridium sp. UBA739 | reverse complement strand
TTATCCTTTGGATGTTTGATATAATAAATCAAGTAAATTTTCACCCTTTTTCCCAGTGTATCCATATTTTCTGTTTTTATCATAACCTGGCAAAAACAAAGGAATTTGCAGCTTCATAATATTACTCATTACTTCCAGCTCCTGATCTGATTGTACATAACTTTTTGCACGATTGATAAATCCTCTTCCTTAATTGATTCTAATTCCTTTTCTTCTTGCTCACCATAACAATGAGAAAGCTTAAGTTCTAATAATCTTTCTAGTTTCTTTTCCATTTCATCAGTATTTTCTATAGTGTCTTCTTCAAATATCTTTTGAAAAAGTACATTTACGTCTGTCATAGTATCAAAATCATTACTATCTAACACTTGAAATTCATTTTCTTGTAAAATAGCCATCTTACAGTCTTCAGAATGGCAGACAAGCTCACCCGAATGCGTACTTACAATGAATCTATGCTGTGGAAACCTTTCTGTCAGATACATTAAAATTTTAGCAGAGTTTCTTGGAGATAAGAATTCATCAATTTCATCAATTATAATCGTTCCTTCTTTTTCTGAAATTTCACTATAAAATATAATTTCTGCAAATATGCGAATCAATGCCTGATAGCCGCTGGATAATTCCACTTTTTCGCCATTAATATAAACATTCACAATACTATCCCCGAATTTATCAACATTTTCCTTTTCAATTTTCAGTTCAATCCCCAAAAATTCTTTGATTATGCCGCATAAAGATTCTGCATATTCTGGATATAGACGTTCAATATGCTCTTGCTCCCCAAAACTGTCCTTATAATTAAAATTTTCGGCTCGAATCCTCCAGTCAATTATTTCTTCCACTGTAACATCATAATAAACTGTTTGTTCTGAAACATTTATATTCCTTATATTCATGTATCGATTAACTGAATCAATATAATACACATTCTCTTCGTTCTCTTTTACCAGTTCTTTCAATAATTCAGACTTTCCACATGAATTATCTCCAATTATAATCCAGTTCTGTTTTTCACTATCCGTTATAATCTGGCTTACTCTCTTCAACATATCTTTGTAATCCACGATATACCTCCTTAAGTTTTGTTTCAATTACCGCTTTCGTCGCATTTCCTTGTCGAATCGTAGCCTGATATTCATTTGTATTCAATATATGCTCACATATTTCTTTTGTTAATTTTACATCTATTTTTTCCTTATCTGTGACAGTAAACAGATTTTCCAAAAATGAGATTTCCTTTGGTATATAAGAAGGCTCAAACAAACCAAAAAAATGTTCTAAACTTCTTTTATATTCTTCGATTGTCTCCTTGTCAAAATGAACTGCTTTTTCTGAAAAGTCATTTAACATGCTATTTATGTTTTTGTAAGAATCAATTACAAATTTTCCATCCTTCACATAAACATAATATCGAAACGCACATAATCTTAATAATCGTTCAATTCCTCGGCTGTCATCTTTCTCTTTTTGATAAAATGCATTCCAATTTTCATTCTTTTCCTGAAATTCAAAAAGCATATCATAAAAATCACATCTGTAAATCCCGTTTCTTAATTCCTGCTTTGTCAACTGGGTTCCACCTGCATTTAAATTTGCAAAAATTTTATATAAATATTTATTTTTCAATTCTTGATTATCAATATTGATTTCCACAACGGTAATTGTAGTGTAATCTATTTTATCCTTTACTTTATCTGGTAACTTACTATAAGTAATATCAATCTCTTCCCCTTCATCATCATTATCTATGTCATAATACTTCATCTTATACTGAACATCTTTTAAACCATATGTTTCTTCCAATTGTTCTTCAAAAGGGGCATTTCCTTTACAGTTCTTCTTTAAGTTCATGTAATTATTTCTTACACGTTTTGTATATTTCCCTATATAGTATAAAAACATACTGATGACTCTTTGCTGTCCATCTAATATTTCCAATTTTCCTTCATTATTTCGATACGCATAAATCGGTGGAATTGGTAATCCTCTTATCAATGAAACTGCAAGTGCCTCTACTTGTTCTTGTGTCCATTTATATACACGCTGAAACTCTGGTATTACGTATCGATTTCTAGATACTCCCTGCATTAAAGAAATAAATGCCACATCTGTTTTATACTGTTGCACATGTGCATTTCCATATACCGCCTGATCTAATTTCTCTTCCTCTCTATTATCTGAACTCACCTTAAACCACGCTCCTGTTAATCTAATAATATTCTTAAATTATACAAAAGGACACTTGCTAATTCAAGTGTCCCATTTTCTATCTTTCTCTATTTTACTCCGCCCTCAAATTTTTAAGCGAAATATCCAATATCGGTGCAGAATGCGTAAGTGCTCCCGCAGATACAAAGTCTACTCCAATTTCTGCGATTTCTTTCAAACGTTCTTTTGTCACATTCCCAGAACATTCCGTCTGTGCCTGATTACCAATTCGCCTAACGGCCTCTTTCATCGTTTCATTATCCATGTTATCCAGCATAATGATATCTGCTCCTGCCTTAACCGCTTCATCTACCATCTCAAGCGTTTCCACTTCCACTTCTATCTTACGGACAAATGGTGCATATTCTTTCGCCATTTCAATGGCCTTTGTTACACTTCCTGCTGCTCCGATATGATTATCCTTTAGCAAAATACCATCTGACAGATTATAACGGTGATTGCATCCGCCACCAACTTTAACTGCATATTTCTCAAAAATTCTCATATTTGGTGTCGTCTTTCTGGTATCCAGCAATTTGGTTTTATATCCTTCTAGTTCCTTTACAAACTGATTGGTAAATGTAGCAATTCCGCTCATTCTCTGTAAATAATTAAGTGCTGTACGTTCACCTGATAAAAGAGCTTTAATATCACCTTTCACCACACCAATTACTTCACCATTTTTTACTGCATCACCATCTTTAAACTTCGTCTCGAATACAGAAGTATCATCCAACAGTTCAAACACACGACGGAATACTTCTAATCCACATAGAATTCCATCTTCCTTGGCGATTAAATCCGCACGGCCTAATTTATCCTCACGCATAACCGCATTCGTCGTTACATCTTCACTGGTAATGTCTTCTTTTAAAGCAGAAATAATATATTTATCAGCATTAAGCTTCATTGTCACACCATTTAGCATAAAACTTTTCATCCTTTCGCTTGATTTCATCCATAATTCGTTTTCTATTTGCTTTTTTCCATTGGTCCATATCGCTATATTTATCTAAATCAACTGTAACTTCCAGTTCTTTAATATCTGCTATTGTCTCCTCAATCACATGTGCAGCACGTTTTGAGAACACAAGACTTTCTAGCAGTGAGTTACTTGCAAGACGATTGGCACCATGAACACCGTTGCATGCTGTCTCACCAACTGCATAAAGATTTTTCATGGAAGTCTCACCATTAACCGTTGCCTTAATACCACCCATAATATAGTGTTGGGCAGGGGTTACTGGTACATAATCTTTTGACAAATCATAACCTTCTTCTAAACAACGCTTAAAAATATTTGGAAAACGTTTTTCTACCTGTTCTCTTGTCATATGTTTCATTGTAAGATAAACATGATCCGTTCCCTGACGTTCCATTTCCTTCTTAATCTCGTTGGTAACTGTATCTCTTGGCAGTAATTCATTTACAAAACGACGGTGATCTTCATTTAACAAAACTGCACCTTCTCCACGAACTGATTCTGAGATAAGAAACTTTCTGCCTTCCTTTTTGGAATAAAGAGTTGTTGGATGGATCTGTATGTAATTTAAGTTTTCCATTTCAACTCCATGGGCAAGCGCCATACCGAAACTGTCACCACAGATATGCCTAAAGTTTGTAGAATTTTTAAACAAACCTCCAATTCCACCTGTTGCAAGAATTACTGTTTTGGCATAAATAGATGAAACCACTCCATCCTTATCCCTTGCTACAATTCCACAACATATATTGTCTTTCTGCAGCAAATCCATCATCGTGGTAAATTTACGAACCTCAATATTTTTACGCTTTTCAACATTATCAATCAGCTTTATCATAATTTCTTTTCCAGTCAAGTCATCATGGTGCAAAATTCGAAATGTGGAATGAGCTGCTTCTCTTGTATACGCCAGATTGCCTTCTTCGTCTTTATCAAATTCTACACCGTAATGAATTAGATCATCAATAATCTGGTGGGATGACTCAATCATAATACGAACAGAATCAGGGTTATTTTCGTAGTGGCCGGCACGCATAGTATCTTCGTAATAATTCTCAAAATCATCTGGCGCCTTTAATGTACTAATACCACCTTGAGCCAAATAGGAATCGCTGTTCTCAATCTCATCCTTCGTAATCATCAATACTTTTAAATGCTTTGGCAGACACAGCCCTGCAAATAATCCTGCAACACCTGTACCTACAATTATCGCATCATATCTTTGTGGTTTCATTGGTTAACCAGCCTCCTATTTTGCCAAATCCAACATACGATTCAATGGATATTCCGCTTTTTTACTTAATTCCTCGTCCATTTCAACTGCTGGTGCTAACTCTTGAAGTGATTTTAAAACTTTTTCAATTGTAATACGTTTCATATTCGGACAGAATTGTCTGTGTCCTACTGAGTAGAACTTCTTATCAGGATTTTTCTGATTCAGTTCATAGAATACTCCCATCTCCGTACAAATGATAAACTCCTTAGCATCGCTTTTACTTGCGTAATCTATAATTCCTGAAGTACTTCCAATGTAATCTGCAAGGGCTAATACTTCTAAGGTACATTCTGGATGTGCAAGTACTAACGCATCTGGTCTTGCCTGTTTTGCCTTTAGCACTTCTTCTTTCTTAATGCTTTTATGCACATGACAAAATCCATCATTAAAGATAAAGTTCTTTTCTGGAAGCTGTGTTGACAGATAACGTCCTAAGTTCTCATCTGGTATAAAGAAAATATTTTTATTCGGTAATGCTGATACAATTTTCTGTGCATTGGATGAAGTTACACAAACATCTGCATACTGCTTAATATCAGCCTGGGAATTAATATAACAAACTACGGCTACATCCTCGTACTGTTCTCTTACCTCTTTGATCCGATCGATATCCACCATATGTGCCATTGGACAGTCTGCATCTTTGTCTGGCATAACAACTGTCTTCTCAGGATTTAGAATTTTTGCGCTTTCTCCCATAAAGGAAACACCGCAAAAACATATGACACTTTGTGGTACTTCTTTCGCTATCTTTGCCAGATAATATGAATCTCCTATGTAATCTGCAATCTGCTGTACTTCATCGTTTACGTAATAATGAGCCAATATAACCGCATCTTTTTCTTTCTTTAGTGTTTCTATCTGGCTTATTGTTTTTTCCATCGGGATCACCTCAAATTTTATTTGTGTTCTATTATGGCTATCATTTTTCGTTTTGTCAAGTCGGGTGAACATACTGTAGACATGCCCATTACCATTACCATTTCAACTTCTGAATCTGCCTTAATATATGTAGTACTTCACATGCATCATACAAAAACACTTATTTTTCTATTGATTTGCCCTTGCACCCATACATAAAAAGGTGACCTAAGCCACCTTTTTATGTAATATTCCTATTAATTTAGTTCTGCAATCCTGCTAACACCAACATATATCTCTGATATTTTATACCACGTTGGAAAATCCACAACACCTGTCTGTGGCAAATCGAAGACCTGTTGAAATACCTTTACCGCTTCTGCCGTCTTTGCTCCATAAACCCCATCTTGAGCAATCTTTGGAATCAGTGGATAACCATTGGAAATTACATTTAACTGCCGCTGCATCTGACGAACCTTATCGCCACGGGAACCTATTTCAAGATCTCTTCCTGGCCATGAAGACGGAACGCCTGATACTTCTTCAGCAATTGCAATATAAATATCATTACCATAATAATTTCTAAGGATATCAATTGCTGAGTATCCCTGGTCTCCTAACGCTTTTGAACCCCACTGCGATAACCAGTTTGGACAGCTTACTCTTCTTCCATCACAGAACTGGGTAAACAAAGGCTGTTCAATATTTGGTCTTGTAATATAATTGGCAAAAATCTGGTCTACCACTTCTGAAATACTGTCAAATATATTTCTTCCAGGAATAAATTTCTGGTCATATGCAGTAGAATTGGTAATTGTAAATTGGTATCCTCTGTTTCTGTACCACTCGGTATAAACACGATTCAATACAAAAGATTGAATACATAGTACATTTGCCATAATAGTAGCCTCTGGCCACGTCGCATATATTTCACTGGAAGCAACATTTTTTATATAATCCTTATATTTGACGTAATAATTTGCTGCAGATGTATCCGATGGTGGTCCATCATGTACTACAACATACTCCGGAATTACAATTTTAGATAATACAATTTCACCAGACTGACCTAACGGCTTAATCTCCGCCTCTGCAATTTTAGGAGGGTAATCTCCATATAAAGTATGAGGTGGAATAACAAATAGTTCTGCTGATTCTCCTTGTGCATTCTCAAGTGGAATTAATGCAAGATTCTGAATCGCCAAAACATCTGGTAGAATTTCTATATTACTGATTTCCACACTTTCAAATCCTGGAACCTCTACCAGTAAATCGTAGTTGGCGTATGGCTGCTCGACTGATGGAGTAAGACTATAGTCAATATTGGGTGCTGGAAGTGTCATAATAGGAGTTCTACCTATTAC
>DBKX01000373.1:1978-7821 GCA_002297865.1 Lachnoclostridium sp. UBA739 | reverse complement strand
AAACGGTGTTCTATGTAACCGCCGATGCAAAAGTATAGATAAAACATGCAGAAAAAGAGATTTTCCGCTGTTAAGCGTCCCATATATATAGTCTGCGAAAATGAAAAAGGTTACACTTTTTTTCAAAAAAATTTTCACTTTTTTGCGGGCAAGGCGCATTATTAAATAAAGCAAAAAGCTCCGCCCGGAGAACCGGACGGAGCTTTTGATTTAGATTTATGCGTTGTGCTTCTTGATAGCTGCCTGTGCTGCAAGCGACACATAGCGCCAACTATTTCATATCCACACGCTCACATTCAAATCCACCCACTTATAGACTCTCCTGCGGGTCTAAAAGCTGTAGATATACTTCTTCGCATCGTCGATTGTCAGTGTAAAGGAACCGATTTTGATATGGTTGTCAGGGTCAAATTCGCCTTTCTCCTTGCTTCCGGTTCTCAGATACCAACGAAACTCATCCTTCGACACCCAAATGCGCTCAACAAACGCCTCAACAATGCTTTCGGGGATACCCGAGTAGTCAAATCCGGTGTACTCCTTCAACCGCTCTCGCAGTTCTAAGAGCTTAGCGGAATAATCCTCGTTGCTTGTCGGCTCCTTCTCAGGCTGCAAGCCTTTGATTTCTTCCGTGAGCTTGGCAACACGATCCTCGATCTCCTGCTTCTTTGAGCGAAACATTTCCTTATCAATGTCACCCTCGGCTCTCATCTCAATCAGGTTTGTCCGCTTATTCATTAGCTTCTCAATTTCGCCTTGCTTGCGCTGGATAACATCTGTATTGTCCGGCAGTTCTTCCTGATCGGCAATGTGCTTTTCGAGCATCGCATAGGACAAATCTATCACTTTGTCTGCGTTTTCGATGTAGCGGTAAAATACCTGCTCCGCCATCATTTCCAGCTTCCAGCCCTGAATATAAGGCGATTCACACGAATGCTCAATGGAGATGCCTTTGTTCAGGCGCTTGGCAACGCTCCCACGGTTTACCGATGTGTAGCACTGGTAATCAACGCCGTCTGTCCGCCCATCACGGGAATGAAACCGCAAGTTAAACTTGTTTCCGCACTGACAAATCATCAAGCGTCCGAAAGCAGTGGTATGCTGCATTCTTCCTACTCTGCGTTTTCCTTTGTTATGGTTTTTCATGACCACCGACTTGGCATCCATCAGTTTCTGAACCTGCTCATACTCCTCGACGGTTACGATCGGTTCGTGCGTACCTTGAACCTGAACATACTCCAAATCACCGTAATTCTTTATTTTCTTCTGCTTCAGGAAATCAGGAGTATATTCCTTGTGGTAGGTTATAATACCGCAGTAAAAGGAATTGCGAAGCATTTTTGCAATGTACGATGAAAACCACCGTTCCTTTCCCATTGCTGTCAGCCGCCCCGCTTTTTCAAGCTCATACTGGATGGCTGTCACCCCCATTCCACTCAGGTACATATCGTAGATCATTCGCACCGTCTTTGCCTGTTCGGGGTTAATGACCATCTCTTTACCGACGCGGTCATATCCGAGGATATTCCCGTTGCCGTAAAAAACACCGTTTTGCATAGAGGTTTGTTGTCCGGCTTTTACACGGATGGATGTTTTACGGCTTTCATCCTGTGCAAGCGTCGCCATTATCGTAAGGCGCAGTTCGCCGTCGCCGTCAAAGGTTTTGATGTTATCGTTGATGAAAAAGACCTCAACGCCGTACTCCTTCAACAGGCGTGTATATTGAAGCGTATCCACCGTGTTTCGGGCAAAGCGGGATACCTCACGGGTGATAATCATATTGAATTTCCGCTGCCGGGCATCCTCTATCATCTGCATAAAACGCGGACGTTTTTCAGCAGATGTTCCCGTTATGCCCTCATCAATATACTGTGCTGTTAAAGTCCAATCAGGTCGTGCTTCTAATATAGGTTTATACCAATCTATTTGATTTTCCAAAGCAGATAGCTGTGCTTCGTGTTCAGTCGATACACGCGCATATATAGCTACATCTCGTTTTTGAAAATCAGAATTCAGTCCATACATTACTTATTCTTGCCTTTCTGCTTTTCTTTTTTGTAACAAGTGAAATCGGCAATACAAACGTTATCCTTGTATTCTTGAAGGATGTTTCTAAACACATAGCCGGAGATTTCACCATCAAGATAAAGCTGCTCAATGAGTTTCAGTGCACCGAAAATATTGTTTTCTTTATCTGCTTTAATCATATCCGTTTTCAGGCACCCCCTCAACGATGCGATTTTTTAAATCGCGCACTTGACTTTCTCCAAATGGAATAATCTAGTCCATATCGCTGATGGCAAATATCACACATATGCAATTCGTCCTGAAAGATCTCTGCCTTTTCAATCCAATATGTTGGATCGTCGTAATAAACACTTGCGCATCGGCGGCATAAGCAAAGCTCGATATATGGAGAGCGATTCTTAAAATCATTCATTTATAAAGCCCTCCCTGTTTTGCGACAGAAGCAGTAATCCGCTTGTTTATGCGAAGAAATCTTTTGTTTATTGCATCCTTACTGGTGTGAAAAAACTCTGCAATTTCTACCTGGCTATATCCATCGATATATAACAGCGTCAACAATTCTTTTTGCTGTACCGCAAGTTTGGAAATTGCGAGATACAGCACGCTATTTTCTATTTCTTCAATCCACTCGAATCGACTGCACTCACTCATATCCATAGAACAAGTCGTCGAAGTTACAAACTTCTTATATAGGCCGTTTCTGCTATCATCATTTTCCAATGAATCAATAGAGTGGGTATGAATTGAAAAAATACGATTATCTCGATACTCTCTCAAATCTGATGCATATATTTCTTGTATCTGCTCATCGGTCATCCCAAGATCTTTAAACCTTTTTGCCTGTCCAACCTGTTTTCGTTCAAACTTTTTTCTTTCATATCCGTCATTCCAGCTCATAATGATCTCCTTTGATTTGAAAAATTTAAAAAATAATTAAAATTTTTCAAATCACGGATACTGAGCTATATAACAAAGCCAGCTGTATAGCACTTCAGAGCTCCCCTTCTAAATTCTTAGCCGGAAGCTCCTATTCAGTTTTCCTGTCCAAATAAAACAAGCCACCGGCAAAACAGATTTAGCCTGTGGCTATCTGCTTTGTCGGTGGCCTCTCATCTCTGTTTGCACAAGCTTGGTTTAACCAACCGAAACAATCAACGCATATGACCTGATAAGGATTTAAGGTGACCCTGTTTCAGCCTGACCTTACCGTCGTTATGCTGTATTCAGTTTTCAATTTTTCTATCCGTCAGGTGCATATATATCTATGGTATCGTGACGCCTACTCTTTTGCACTCGGACAAACTTAATCATGCATTTGCTGCACTCATATTTGATTTTTCCGTCTGTGTTTTTGTACCCATAGTTTATCTTACCGCAGTTCGGGCAAAACATAGGGTATGGTTTCCACAGCTCGTCCATTGTATAATCACCTCGCTATATTTAATAACAAGCTAAAATATTTCTCAACGTGCATGACAACTTCTAACATTGTGACTCTATTATATCCGAACAAATGTTCGCGCGCAAGGGTTTTATTATTATAAAAATGAGTTGGGCGTTTTTACGCCCAACTCATTTTCAAGTACTATTTTCATAGCCTGTACAACCACTACTATCGCCCCACGGTTACAGCTCTGCCTTCCAATGCGTTCTTAAGCATTTCGCGATATTTTACTACAACCGGTTCAGGTTCTATAATTTTTATATCTCCATTGAATTGAAAAACCCACGCAAAAAACGTTTGACTTACAGACACCTCTGCAACGGCCTCAAAATGTTCGCAATCCACTGGTGATGTTTTCACCTCATCTCCAAACCTATCTATGACATAATTCATCATATCGTTATTACAAAACAGCGTAACCGTTTCTTTTTGACCATCATACATATCGAATACCTGTCTGGTGAAGTCGGCCAAGTTGAAGTCCCTAGGTCTTTCTACCGCATCATCAGATAGAATGTCTATCTCTTTCATCCGATCAACCCGAAATGATACGATTTTATTATGCTTGTCGCTATACCCCACAACATAATAATGATCTTCATTCCAAACCAAATAGTAGGGCGAAAAAATGTAACGCTCTCCCGCATTCTTAGGAACTTCTTTGCGATACTGATCATAATGGAAATACTTAAACGTAATCTTTTTGCAACGATTAATAGCGGTGTTTATGTTATCAACCAAATAGTAGATTTGTTCATTTATCGGCTTTACACGCTCCGAAATGTACAAATTCCGTTTTAGCTCCATCGACTGATACCTACTGCTCATTTGTGAGAGCTTTTCAACAAGTTCAGTGCTTTTCTTTACAGTAATGAACTTAGATGACTCCACTGCATCAATCAATAACTTCAGCTCAGGCAATGTGAACAAGTGGCTGCTCAAAGAATATCGCATTTCACGACTGCGTTCTTCTTCAACATCAATACCTATGTCACGAAGTTTTTCAATATCTCCGGGTATCGTCTTTCTATCACAAACAATACCATTATCTTTTAAGTATGCAAGAATCTCCGCCGTCGTAACATAATGTTCTGCATCAGTACTCTGCCATAAGCATTGCAAAACATATAACAGCCTACTTTTTATAATTTTATTCATAATAATCAATTTTTAATTCTTTTTCAAAAAAATTCTATTTAATCTTACGCATCGGCAGAAAGTATCGATAAATCTAATTTAAGGACAGGTTTAAACCTTTACCATATATAAACCTGATGAGCGGATTGTTCTGCCAATTACTCAAGCTTCAGTTATTACAAAATCATCTAATACAAATAAATAATTCAGAATATCCACACTGTCATTGTGTAAAAATAAAGCAACTGGATTCAACACAACTTTCTACAATAACTGTCTGAAAAGACAACTCACAAAACCTGTCTTCAAAATAAATGGCCACTTTGAAAGCCCAAAGTGGCCAAGATCAAATTGTAGTAACACAATCTATTAAGCATAAATCAATCTAAAATCCAGACAGTCAATTACATTGTTACCCATATCGCTAATTTTATAACTCTATTACAATTTACTTTCATCGTTATGCATAGTTGCCGGTATAGCATCAACCGCATTTCTTTCTGCAAGATGATTGAAAACATCAACAAATTGTTCTATAAATGCTGAAACTTCATCTTGATGTTCTTCACACCAAAAACTGAATAAAGCTGTTGAATCTCCAAGTATGCCCTCTACATAAGAATACCATTCCTTAAAATCATTGGTGTTGTATGCGTTGGAGTCGAGCGGCCAGTTGTTAAAACACACATCATATGTGAATCCTTGAACCCTTGAAAATTCATCTCTAAATTTCAAGAATGCATCATAGTTCTTTAAGAACTCAAAAATTCCTTTTTCGATTACAAGTGGTAGGAAAATGGTATTCCCGGCCTTTTGTATAATATTAGCTTTAGACTTATACTCTTCTTTTTTAGGCACATCACCATCAAGAACAACCACATTGTTTCTGAACTCAGGGATGCCCTTCCCTATAAGCTGAACATAATTTGTCCACCCTAAATCAATATCAACAAATGTCATATATAAATCTAAGTTAACATGTAAGCTATTCGACAAAACATACTGCAAGAAAGAAGTAGCACGGGCATCCTCACAGTAAATATTGATTTTGCTGTTACTCGTCGAAATAGATAGGTTTATATCATTTAGTACCTGATTTAACTCTTCGCTTGTCGATATATTTTTGGGCATAATCGTTCGCTTTCCTTCTCGATCATACTGCGGTTCTAAATAAACTATAGAACTATTATATGCAAAAGCAGGAAGATCTATGCCTTTTTCTTGTCGTTCCTTGCGT
>DBKX01000373.1:808-1947 GCA_002297865.1 Lachnoclostridium sp. UBA739 | reverse complement strand
CTGTTGTAAAAACTATCTGAATTTTGTAATCATCTGCCGCCTGCCATAAGTAGTCCACTAGCTTCTCCTGAGAAAAGCCGTACAAAGTGGCATCTAGTTCGTCGATGAGAAGAATACCGCCCTTGTAATCACGACCATATTTTTCTTTCAGCCTTCTAAAGGAAAGAACCGCTAATATAATTCTTGTTATATTTCCTTCACCCGCAGAATTTGTAAAAACATCATGTGTGTTATCACTTATACCAGTAAAAATTTTGGATCCCGTTGCTTTTTCGATACCAACAGATGGATTGCCACTTAAACTTTGAATGGAAAGAATTTTTCTATAATTTGTAATACAATACTCCAGCTCATCCGAAGTAAGTGTTGTGGTTAAAGATTGTGTTTTTCCAGTTTCTCCAATGGGAAAAATCCGACTTAAGCTTAAAAAATAAACTGGTAATTGTATATACCCTGCACCTTTCTCTCGACTCTCTGCATTCCAAAACCTTAACGCAGGTTCATGTCCAGATTGCTTACGGGCAATACTTTCAACGGAATAATGATCAGACTTATAAATTCCATTATGCAGATTGAGTTTCCATTTATGTTCTCCAATAATGTCATGTGCTGCGGATATTTTAAATTTGTCTTTAAATTGAGAACGAAAATTATAACCATCAATTGTTTTACAACCATACATTGGATGATCTTTCGCAGAAATGGTAAATGGCTGTCCAATCATTCCTAACACCGTAGTCTTTTGTGTCGCATTTCGTCCTGAAATTGCAGTAATACGCTTTCCAAGAGTAAATGAAGCATTCTCAAACGCACGGAATTTTTCTATTTCCACACTTCTAATTATCATAACATACCTCTATATTCGAAGATTGATTTTAATCCTATTATCATCTAATTGCTTTTGTGTAGGGCAGCTTTCTATATCAGAAAAAATCATAAGCTCGGACGCAATCCCTTTATTAGCAGCACTATAGGTCAAATCAAAACGTCTAATTTCATAATCAGAATACATATTGGCTATTTGCTCAACATCATCATATGTAATAATCCAAGGAAAATCGATTTCTTGTGTTATTACGTCGCAAATACGTTTATGGTCTTGCGGTGTAAAAAAGTTTTTGTATAACTTTTGGCCATTA
>DBKX01000373.1:518-792 GCA_002297865.1 Lachnoclostridium sp. UBA739 | reverse complement strand
AAAAACAAGTTGTCGCCAAACGCGGGCACATAGTTACGCAAAAAACTAATAATATCCTTGTTGTACACTGCTATTTGATCTTTCTTTTGAGCAATTTTCTCAATTTTGTCAATAATTGCTTTTTTGTCAAACCGAACATCGAGTTTCCAGTCACCATCCTGCGCATATCCACCAATCGGTCCCGCGCTTAGAATTCCGGAACGGTTTGTTCGATTGAGAAATAGTGTTGCAAATGCGAGATTAAGGGAATACGCCGTTGAGTTTGAATATATTT
>DBKX01000373.1:0-511 GCA_002297865.1 Lachnoclostridium sp. UBA739 | reverse complement strand
TTCTATTGTAACAGGCGTATTTCGAATCAAATTTATAAGCGAATCTGGTTCTTGCTTTATCGCCCGCCAAAACGAATAAATAGCTTTATCGTAATCGTTTATCACAATGCGATTAACCGTACCATCAAGAAGTAACGAAAGTGCTACGCCTGCTCCACCAGCAAATGGTTCTACATATGTGCAACCTGACATATTAAGATTTTCAATAACAAGCTGAATAAATCCTGCTAAACGTTTTTTTCCTCCGGGATAACGCATCGGAGACGGGTTTGCCATATAATCACGCCTTTTGATACAACGATTGAATTAATTGATTATATCACTTATATCCGGCTTGTGCAACAAAGAATCGAAAGTATGGCCCATTAAGTTAAACTTTTGATTATGACTTCCAAAAATGTAAACATTCTCATTAAAGCACTAAGATATTATCACATCAATGGCAAGAACCGCCATCTAACCTTGCTGCAATCAAATTTTTCGGTCAAAGCTCACTCCACCTGCAGATGAA
>DBKX01000334.1 GCA_002297865.1 Lachnoclostridium sp. UBA739 | reverse complement strand
TTTTATTAAAAATCTTTGTTTTGTTCATATATGATATCTTTATCTATATAATTACATTATTCTTATGATTAAGTTTCCAAATAACATATTTTCTCCTTATTTAAAGATGAGGGGATGATAAAATATGAGTCAAAGTATCTTACAACTAATGAAACACTTCAAAATTCATCAAGATGAAAACGATTTCAATTTAATTCTGAATCGATTTCAGCCATTAATTAAAAAATATGCAAAAAAACTTTACTACATTGAGTATGAAGATAGTATACAGGAACTATGTCTAGCCTTGTACGAGGCTCTCGAAAATGTAACCTATTTAGAAAATGAATACGCTTGCATATCTTACTTGAAAAACGCCATCTATCATCGATTTTGCAAACTATACGCAAGCAGTAAATGTGAGCAGGAAAAAATCGAAAATCAGACTCCTTATGAGGATCTAATCATAAGTTCCGATGATTCTACTATGAAGGACACCTTGTTTTTATATGATTTACATAAGAAACTCAATACATTGTGTTATCCAAAAAAAGAAATCGTAATCCTTCTTATGAAGGGGTATAGTGATAAAGATATTGGAAAACAGCTTAACTGTTCTAGACAGTATATCAATCGTGTTAAGAAGACAATCGCTACCAATAATGAGTTACTTGAAATGCACGAAGAATAACAATTTTAAAACAAGCCAGTTCTTATTCTATCAAAACTCTATGTACAAAAGAGCTAAACCACTCTAACAAAGGTTTGGCTCTTTGATTTCACTCATGTTTTTTTATCTTACTCGATTCATCGGTATTTCATTATTAACACCTTTCGATACTAATATCTGATGTATATCGATTACTCCATTATAAAAGGTTGCCTGACACGATGCCAAATATAATTCCCACATACGTGCAAATTCTTCGCCCTTTGACTGTACAATTTCATCCCTATGCTTAAGAAAATTCTTTCTCCAGTATGCAAGGGTTCGGCTATAATGACGACGCAAACTCTCTACATCCAGCGTATAAAAATGAAACTCTGGAAGTATATCGATGATTTCACGAAGGCTTGGTATTACTCCACCTGGAAAAATGTATCGCTTTATCCATGGATCTCCTTCATGTTCTTCCAATGCACTAATATAATGAAGCAAGAACAATCCTTTTGGTTTAAGTACCGCATTCACATTTTTCATAAAACGCTCATAATGTCCTCTGCCAACGTGTTCAATCATGCCCACACTAACGACACGGTCAAACTGCAGGTCACTTTCTTCTAACTGGCGGTAATCCATAAGTTTTACGGTGAGTTTTCCTTCTAATCCTTCTTTTCTGATATCCTCTTGTATTTTCTTGTACTGCTCTTCGCTTAATGTAATTCCCATTCCTTTTACACCGTACTTCTTAATCGCCTGTTTCAGCAAAAAGCCCCAACCACAGCCAATATCTAAAAGTGTCCTGCCTTCTTTCAAATGGAGTTTCTCTAAAATGTGTTCTACTTTATTTACCTGAGCTTCATACAAAGTATCCTGGTCTGTTTTAAAATAGGCACAGGAATAGCTCATGGATTCATCCAGCCATAGCTTATAAAAATCATTCCCTATGTCATAATGGGAGATAACTTCAGCTTTCTGATTTTTCCGATTTAGGGAAGTGATAATTAATTTTTTCAGTTTGGATTTATCTGTGGTAAATTTGTTCATGTGCCCCATAAAGAGATCTAAGACTTCATATAAGTCACGATCTACTTCTATGTCACCTCTCATATAAGCTTCTCCAAGTGCTAGAGAAGTACTGGTTAATAAATCGGTTTTGCTGATTTCCTTATGAAAGGTAACGGTGAATTCTGCCTTTCCATTACCAATTTTCGTTTCATCTGTTTCTGTTTTTAGGACAAATGGAACGTTAATGAATTTGGTTAAATAGTCTGTTAAAAAGTGATTCATAAAAAGACTCCTGTCAAATGTATAGTAAAATGTTATATTCTACTATATTTTTGACAGGAGTTAAGCATGTTAAACAATCGTTTTTCGAATATCCAACGATTCTGTTAATTTGCCGCATTTTCTTTCGTCAAGATTCTATTAATATTAAAATAGAACAAGCCACATGCAACTACTACAGATATTATATCAGAAACTGGCTCTGCAATATACACTCCATCCACACCCATCCAATGTGGAAGGATCATTGCCAACGGTACTAATAATATAACTTTACGAAGCATCGCAATAAACAGGGATATTTTAGCCTGTCCCAACGCAAGGAACGTAGGCTGAATGCCCATCTGCAATCCGAATAATAACATACCAAGCATAAATATCGGCATTTTGTGCTGTACTAACAGAATTAGTTTTGCCTCCTTGGTAAACATACGAGCATATACTCCTGGCCAAATCATTGTCGATGCTGTTCCAGCAAAGGAAATCAAGAAACTGATTGCAATCATTCTTCGATAGGTTTTTCTTACACGGTCATATTTTCCTGCACCATAATTATAGCTGATAATCGGCTGCACACCTTGGGTAAATCCACTAAGCGGCGCAGAAAGCAGCTGCATTACGCTTTGCATTACTGTCATGGAACCTACATACAAGTCACCACCATACTGTTTCAAGCCTCGGTTCATCACAATGCTAATCAAACTTTCTGTAGCACGCATTACAAATGGAGAGATACCAAGGGCGAAGATGGAGCCAATAATCTTCCAGTCTGGTTTAATACAGTCTAATTTAATCTTTAGCGTAGAATGTTTTCCAATTAGGAACGCCACTACCCAGATTGCACTACACGCCTGCGAAATGACTGTTGCAACTGCAGCTCCACGCACGTCCATGCCTAGCACAAATATAAAAACAGGGTCTAGAATAATGTTGATAACAGCACCAATTAAGATAGAAGCCATCGCAATCATTGACTGCCCCTGTGCAATAATATAGGTATTCAAACCTAAGGATAACTCAACAAATATCGTTCCTGCCAAATAAATCGATATGTAGGAAGATGCATATCCAATGGTTGCATCACTGGCACCAAACTGATACAAAATTGGAGTCTGAAATACATAAAAAACTCCCATCAATAATACAGTGAACAGAACTAACAGAAATACTCCATTGCCAAGAATCTTTTCTGCCCGCTCCCGATCACCCCTCCCAAGTGCGATGGAGGATAACGGTGCACCACCATTGCCAACAAATGCTGAAAATGCTGAGATTAACGTAATAATCGGGAACGTAACCCCAATTCCGATTAATGCATTGGTACCGACATTAGGGATATGCCCGATATAAATACGATCTACGATACTATATAAAATATTAATTATCTGAGCGATAATTGACGGAACTGACATTGCGAGCATCAGCTTTGATACGTTTTCAGTTCCGAGTCGTTCTTCTTTCGTGTTCATAACCATTCTCCCAATCTATGACTTTATTCGATTTCAAAGGATAGAATACCATATTAAAAAGCTAGATGCAATCTAATTTCCACACAGAAACCTGCTAATTACTTTATGAAGACACCATTTATAATCTAGCATTTTCACATCTTTTGATGCAAAAATGGAATACTCCCGAATCACTTCATCGCCAAGCTTATATTCCACCTTTCCTACCACATCACCTGATTTTACAGGTGCCTTTAAGATTTTAGGAATACGGTAGACTGGCTCCACTGATTCTCCATCCTTTAAGAGTACTTTAAGAGAATCGTCTTGTTCAAAATCTATTTCCAACGGTACAGTTGCCTGCTCCGAAAGTGTTTCAGATTCAGGTATCCCATCTTTTACAGGAATAGGATT
>DBKX01000401.1:2877-12902 GCA_002297865.1 Lachnoclostridium sp. UBA739 | reverse complement strand
TAGAGTATCAAGACGTTCTTTATTAATGAATTTAAAAAATGTAGAAAAACAGCTAGAGTATTATCAGGAATATGTGCGCTTAGGTTCAGTAGAATTTGTTGAAGAATATGGACATGATGTTATTCATAAAAGAATGAAAGCATTTTATCTTGATACTATTATTGATGGTATCAGTGGGGATAAGCATATCGAACTAGTTGTAAGTAAAACTGGATTAGCTTGTCTTAATTGGCAAAGAGATTGTTATACTAGAATCCTAGAATTTGGATTTGAAGATACAATTAAAGAGTATTTTCCTGATGTGCCAATGTATGATCTTGAAATGTTGCAGCAAGAAGAATATATCCGTCTAGATGTAATTGATAATTTTGTTGATAGAAGAATTTTTAAGGAAGACCGAGAAGAGTTAGTCAATATTATTTCTAACAGATTTGGTATTACCAGAAGTAATGGAAGTCGTAAGCTAGGAATGAAAACTATTAATTCATTCTTTGAAGAAAATAATATTGAATACAAAATTGAAAGTGATGTTGATAAGTCTAGAAAGTCCCCACATTATAAAAAGACTTATTGGATATTAAAGGCTACTGCATAATCAAAACGCCCCGAAAAAGGTGGAATGTACTATTAAATATATAGAAGTTCAACCTTTTTTGGGGCAGAGTAATAGGATGCTTCATAAGGAAAACTCCTAGCTACTTAACTAAAAAGTTTCGCAAGATGAATGAATAATAAATTTTTTGGGTTCGAGTTTACCCTGAAAATTGACATTATATAATATAAATATCAGCGTCAAAAAGTCGCAAAATAAAGGAGAAAATAGATATGAAACTAAAAATGACACGAGAAATGGTACAAGAAAGAGTAAACGAATTATATAATGGACAACCATTTATGATTAAGAAATGGGATGGAGCTAAGAAGCCTGCATGTATTATCTACGGTAAAAATAATCCAGTTAAAATTATGATTGATAGAGGAGAGTATTTATATCGCAAAGATATGAAAAAACATGTCCTGGATAAAATATATAATGAGGTACAATCACATTTGGATCAGCAGGATAAAAATATGACACTAATTCATATTTCTGGAGAGGATAGAACTTCAATTGCAATGTGCCAATGTTGTGGAGCTATTTTAAAATATGAAAAAGCATCAGATATGATTTCGCATGAAAACGCATGTAAAAAATGTAATGAATACGATATGGCAATTGAACAATTGGTTATGAATGATGTGGTGATTAAAGATATTCATAAAAGAAATTTAGAGCAAGCACTAGGTAATTTACTTAAATGTTTAGAAGATGAACAAGTTGTTCTTAGACAAAGTATTGATAGTCACCAAGAGAGAGTCCAGAAACTAAAAAAAGAATTAATCCTTGATAAGAAATTTATTGAGGAAGAAGGAATACATGAATATTTTATACAGGAATATTTCTTTTGGATGGATGATGAGGAACGTGAATGTGTATAAGGATACAAGGGTTAGTATTAATTTACTAGCTCTTTTTTATATTTTAGGTATTGAATAAAATTAATACTTTATCAAAAAAAATAAATTCCCCCGCTCCCAAACTCACTCTTACACGACATAATTATATTGGTGTAAGGAGGTATGAAAACACATGTACTATGTATACAGATATTTAGATCGCAATAATAGACTCATATATATAGGGATAACAAATGACTTAATTGCTAGAAAAAGAGAACACAAGCAAAATTCCTCTTGGTATAGTGACGACTTAAGGTATCAATTTGTTCAAGTCAAGAACAAATATATTGCTAAAGCATATGAAGAATATATCATCAACAGAGATAATCCAGAGGAAAATAAGGCATTACGTAATGGATATGATGTTAGCGAAATAGAGTTTAATTTGGAACATGATTGGACGGATTTTCGAGAGATTGAAGCAGAAGAGAGAAATAGATTAAAAGTAAAAAAGCCTAGTGCTAAATATCTTGAAACTCAGAGAAAAATAAGACAGGAGCGATTACTTGCTTATGAGATGTTCTTTCTATATAGAGATAAAATAATAGAAATTAACTGGTGTAATGGACAAATATCAAATGTAGTTTTTGATTCTAGCGAAGTAAAGAAGATAGCCGCAGAATGTAGGTGGATGCCAGGATTTATTTCTGGATTTACTTATAATGAAGATGATGATGTTATTGACGTGATTTTGAATACGTCTGGTATCCAATATAGAGACATTGACGATCAAAAAGCATTTAATCAGATATGTGGAATGCTAGTAGAGGTAATTCAATCAAGTTATTTAGGTAGGGACTCGAAAACATCGCGTAGTAATTACAGGGATAGTTTATATTTGAAGAGGAATAAGTTGTGAGAGTATACAAAGAATGTAAAGAAGAATAGTTCAAAGTTACTGTGACAAATGAGCCTTCACGAGAAGCATTACAGGATTTTGCGAGTCAAATGATAAAAATATATAATGAGATTGTGGCAAAAGAATCGAGGAATCGAGGGACGGCATAAAGGTAGTATTAATGTATTAATAAAAGTAATGAAGATGGTATTTTTATGTATTGAGGCAAAAGAGATACAGAAAAATTTTTTTGTGCCATATTATGACATGAAATGCTAGATGTTTATGATATAATTAAACACATTCTTTAAAAAAGTTTCAGATTTTTTAATTGGAGGAGATTAATATAATGTATATCTCATATGGAATAGAATACGATAAGGAAAAGTTTACAGATGTTAAAAATAATCAGTTGTATTCAGATTTAAATTTGCCACCAACAAAACCATTACGAGGTGGATTTTGGGGTAGTTCTTATAAACAATGTGGAATGTATTGTTCCGAGTGGCACGAGTTTATATTTTCTAAATTGTTTGTAGAAATGTTTAAAGATAAGATAAATAATAAGTCAACTATATTTGAGCTGTCAGAAGATGCCCAAGTGCTATATATTGATGGACTGGAAAATGTAAAGTTGATTTTTCCAAATGGTGAGAAGGAAGAGGGGGGGAATATTCCGACTCGTAAGTGCAAGGTCATATCTGGGTTTGATCCTAACATAGAAAAAAGATTATATATTGATTTTGAAATGCTATCTAAAAACTATGATGCAATTTATGTATCAGGTAATTTCTTAAGAGAAGCTGAGAAATTTCTGCATAAGTGTGACGAGTTAATAATCAAAACGAATGGAAACATTCCGATGGATACTAATTTAAAATTAGCAGAACAAATTACCAAATATCAACTATTTGAAGATTGGCATGTAGAATCATTATTAGTCATGAATCCTGATTGTATTAAAATTATTGATTTCATTAAAATTGAGAATTAGGGGGATGTAAAAAATGAAGATGGTTGCAGTTTTTCATAATAAAGGTGGAGTAGGTAAAACTACTCTACTATTTCATACAGCATGTGCACTGGCAGAACAAGGACATAAAGTGTTAATGCTTGATTTAGATCCTCAATCTAATCTTTCCTTGTATGGATTAAGTGATACGGATTTACAACAAATATGGGAAGAGGAAGAATCGACCATACTTGATGGATTTCCTACTGGAATGAACACATTCAATATTGAAGAAAATAGTATTTTATCTACACCTAGAACTATTCATTTCTTGTTAAAGCCTGTAGAAAGTGGAGTTGATGATTATAATTTATTACCCCCACCTATTCAATTATTCAGTAATCTATCACTTATACCGGGAAGAATAACTCTAAGCCAGTATGAAGGGATATTAGCCGATAGATGGACTATATCGCCAGATGAGAATGTATTAACTATTAGAACAATTACGCAATTTAGAACAATAGCTAAACGATATGCTCAAAAGTATGGGTTTGAATATATTTTTGTAGATGTGTCACCAAGCTTAGGCGTATTAAATAGAGCTATTCTACAAAATTGCGATGCTTTTTTTATGCCAGCTACGCCAGATTTATTTTCAATGTATGGCATTAGAAATATAGGTCAGTCACTAGGACGATGGAAGAAATCCTATTATTCTCTTTGTAATGTACTTAGTGAGCAACTTAAAACATTGTGTGCTCCAGATTTTGTTAAGTTTATAGGATATACTATTTATAACGCAAGAGGTCGAAAGGATCAACCATTAGGGGTAGCAGGTGCTCATAGAGATTTTGCACAGCAAATTCCAAAAGAAATTGTTAAATGGATTTCAAGTGAAGATATCTCAATGAAAGCATCTGGTGAAATTGAAAAATCGATCGGTAGTGATGCTGTATGGGGTTCACACAATACATATCCTGCAATGGCACAAAAATACAAATGTCCGATGTGGTTGATACCATCAATAGAATTAGAAAAAAAGGATAGCTTAACAGTAAATTCTAATAAAGCAAGATTCTTGGATACAAAGCAAGCATATTATAAATTCTCGAATGATTTGATTAGTAGAATGTAAGATAAATAATTTTTTATGCTATCAGTTTACCCTTCAAAACAACATTATATAATAAAAATATAATCAAATTTAAAGGGGAAACAAATCATGAATCAACCAACCAAATCAAAATTCAAAGTAACCATAACAAACCAGCCATCCACGGAAGCTATCCAAGACTTACAAAGCAAATCCTTAAAATATATAATGAACTCACTACAAAAGAAACGAAACAACAGGAGGCTGCATAATGCGAGTTGCAATATACCTAAGAAAATCACGCGGTGATGAGGAAACTAGTTTAGAAAAGCACAGAATGCAGTTACTTGAACTTGCAAAACGTAAAGAGTATTCATATGACATATATGAGGAAATCGGTAGCTCAGATAGTATTACTGGCAGGCCAGAGTTTACAAGGCTACTAGATAATATATCCAAATATGAAAGAGTACTAGTTGTTGCATTAGATCGTCTATCAAGAAATGACTTAAATCAAGCTCAAATTATTAATATCTTTAGAGAAAATGGCGTAATGGTAGAAACACCATCAAGAACCTATAACTTCGAAGAAGAAACAGATATTATAACGTCCGATTTTGAGTTCCTACTTGCAAGGCAAGAATTTCGAATGATAAAGCAGCGATTAAAACGAGGAAAAGTGGAAGGTGCCAAGCAGGGGAAATTCGTTAACGGAACACCACCTCTTGGATACAAATACAATTCTCTAACCAAGGAAGTAGAAGTAGATGAAGAAGCAAAAAAAGTCTATAGATATATCATAGACATGGTCCTATCCGGCGAATACTCAGCATATTCTATTGCTTTCGAATTAAACAAGCAGGGGATACCCACATCATATAATGGTAAGTGGAATAACACAGGAGTATATCGTCTTCTTCGTTCAGAATTTCATTTAGGCAGAGTAAAGTATGATGGAATCTGGTATGACAGCACTCATGAGCCGTTAAAAACAGAAGAAGAGCATAAAAAGATTCTTACAATGTTTAGCCACTCAGGCAAGAAGCCAAAAAAGAATAACAAACGAATTTTTGCACTATCCCAATTATTAAAATGCAAATGCTGTGGGCATACATTAACACTTGGTATGAAAAAAGCAAATGGTACGATATATATAAAACCTTGTTGGTATCGAGGTCCCATGGGTGAAAAGTGTGGGAACTATGGGATGAAACAAGAAGAAGTACTTGATGTAATTTATTCAAGCGTAGCAGCTCATATTGATGATTTAAAATATAGTATTGAATCTGGTCAAAACCTAGTTCAGTTAGAGAAGAAGGCTGCTCTAGAAAATGAAGTGGCTGTAATTGACCAACAGATTAACCAGCTTCATCAAAAGAGAGAAAGAATTATAAATATGATTGAAAATAGTATTCTTTCTATCGAAGAAGGCAAGGGTAAAATAGAAGAATTAAATATTCAGTTTAACCGTTTACAAGAAAGACAAAATATGTTAAAATACGACATTGAAACAGTTTTTTCTAAAGACGTGGAGTCTGAATTGATTACCTTTGAGGAAGTAATGATGAAGCTTAAAAGTAACTATTCAGAAGAACACGCAAATGTTTTACTAAGAAGCATAATAAAAGAAATTAAATATGAAAAGACGATAAACGATGAGCGAACATTGGAGATTAGTTTTTTATAGTTTCCAATGTTTTGGCTTTTAACGGATAAATTATTACTCTATTACACATCACAATCTATCCTTGAATAGTTTTCACACACTAGGAAAAACTAAGTGCAAACCATTTAAGGAGGTGATTGTTAATGAACCTAGAGGAAAAAAGAATAGCCAATCGCTTAATTAATGAGAAGAGTCCTTATTTACTCCAGCATGCTTATAATCCTGTAGACTGGTACACTTGGTGTGATGAAGCATTTGCCAAGGCACAGAAGGAGGACAAACCGATTTTCTTAAGCATTGGCTATTCCTAGGTAAACAATTACGTATGTCATTGGTGTCACGTCATGGAACGGGAGTCATTCGAAGACAAAGAAGTAGCCAAAATACTGAATGACCATTTCATATCCATCAAAGTAGACAAAGAAGAACGCCCCGAAGTAGATGCAATCTACATGAAAGTCTGCCAGATGATGACCGGCCAAGGAGGATGGCCCCTTACCATTCTCATGACCCCAGAACAAAAACCCTTCTACGCATGCACCTACCTCCCAAAACACTCCACTGAGTCAATGATCGGTCTAACCAGTCTTCTAAATGCCACCACCCGTATATGGAATTCCGAACCAGACAAACTAATCCGTTCTGGCGAAGAAATCGCAGACAACCTGGTGAAAGAGTATCAGATGGAATATTCCATGGAAAGTCCTACGAACAGTATGCTAGAAGATGCAGCAGAATATTTTAAATGTGCTTTTGACCAAGAATACGGAGGATTTGATGGAGCACCGAAGTTTCCCATGCCACATATGCTTTTGTTTTTATTGCGGTACGGAGATTTTCATGAGGACGTAGAAGTGCTTCATATGGTGGATAAGACTCTAGAGTGTATGTATCGTGGCGGAATTTACGACCATATAGGTGGTGGATTTTCTAGGTATTCTACAGATGAGAGATGGCTTGTCCCTCATTTTGAGAAAATGCTATATGATAACGCATTGCTTATATTGGTTTATCTGGAAGCTTATCAAAAAAGCAAGAAGTCTATGTATCTCGAAGTAGCAGAAAAAAACTTAGCTTATGTTATGAATGAAATGACCCAAGAAGAAGGTGGCTTTTTCTCAGCTCAGGATGCGGATAGTGAGGGAGTAGAAGGCAAATATTACACCCTTACGCCAGAGGAAGTAATCAGTGTTTTAGGTTGTCAGGACGGTGAAGCGTTCAATGGATATTACCAGATTACAAAGGCAGGTAATTTTGAGGGAAAAAGTATACCAAATTTAATATACAATAATTCGCTGCGAATAGGCGATGAGAAGTTAGAGAAACTAAGGCAGAAAATTTATGAGTATCGTCTTACAAGAACGGAACTTAAAAAAGACGATAAGGTGCTGACATCTTGGAATGCATTGATGATTGTTTCGTTTTCAAGAGCTTATGGGGTGCTTCATAAAAAGGAATATTTGGAACATGCGACAAAGGCGTATGAGTTTATACAGGACAAGCTTCGCAATAAAGAGGGACGGCTCCTTGTAAGGTATCGTGAAGGGGAATCCATTGGACTTGCGAACATTGATGATTATTCCTTTTTGTTGTGGGCACAGCTTGAGCTTTATGAGGCGACACAGGACATTTCCTATCTTAAGGATGCCAAGAAAAATGCTGATGAAATGATTTCGCTATTCTGGGATTCAGAGGCAGGTGGCTTTTTCTTTTATGGAGTAGATGCGAAGCAGTTGATTGCCAGACCAAAGGAAATTTATGATGGAGCGACTCCTTCTGGTAATTCAGTTGCTGCATACGTATTGCTTCAGTTAGAGCGGTATATTGAAAATGAAAAGCTTCATGAAGTTACGACGAAACAGATAAGTTTTCTTGCAGCAGTGGTAAAAGAACAGCCTGCGGCATATACATTTGCACTTTGTGCATTTATATTAGAACTATATCCTAAAATGTGCACAGGGGACAATTGCCCAGTGCCATTAAAGCTTTAAAAAAATTATTAGCGAAAGAATACAAAAGGCGCCGCCATGTGGAAATGGCGGCGCCTTTTGGGTAATATAGGAGTTTATGGGTGTTACGTATTGTTAGGAATACCAATAGCACCCACGCCGTTAGACAAACTCTAATCGCCTCACGGCTTCAGTTCCCTGTCCTAATAGGAAACTATCTATCAAAAATTGATGGGATAGCTTAGTTTAGTTTTGTGTGCTGTCTGTTGCTGTTTCACTGTCAGAATCAGCATTTTTGATTTCATCTGTTTTGATGATGAATTTAACATTTCCGTCCATGGAATCAGATTTACCAGAGAAGGATTTGTAGTTGTCACCAAGTTTCTTTAATGCTTTTAATCTGTCAAGAGTACCTTGCAATTCATCGTTAACAGTATCATATAATTTGTTGATGCCGTCTTTATCGAATTTCACCATACCATCGTGTAATTCAACAGAACCATCATATAATTTAGTAACACCATCTGTTAACTTAGCAGCACCGTCGGAAAGTTTTCCGCCACCAGCGATAAGTTGATTAGATGCACCATCTAATTTATTGACACCAGATACTAATGCAGCACTGTTGGATGTTAATTTTTTACCACCTGCTGTTAATTGAGTACCACTTGCCTTTAATTTTGCAGCACCTGCACGTAATGTTTTGCTGTTAGCACCAAGTTTGTTAGCGCCAGTGGTTAATTTCGCAATAGCGGATGGAAGTTTATCAACGGCTCCAACTAATTGGTTTGTTCCGCTTTGTAATTGTGGAAGTGCAGCTTGTAATTTGGAAGCACCAGCGGAGAAGTTTATGATACCAGTTTTTAATTTTTCAGCACCGCCTTTTAATTCACCTTTGGAGCCAGTTGTTGCAACTAAAGTGCTTACACCTTTTCCAAGGGAAGAATCTTTAGCAGTTGCGGCCTTTAACTGAGTGATTGTACTCTTTTGTGTATCTGTAACTTTCTTTAAGTTTGTTACAACAGCTTGTAACTGTGTTTTGGAAGCACCTTCTGGCATAGCAGCAAGAGCGCCATTTAGGGTTTCAATACATTTTTCATTGTTCGCAAAGCTTGCTTCAAGTTGTGCTAGTGTGCTGTTTACTGTGCTGATACCACCTTGAATTTGTGTTAAACCACCATTTACAGAAGTGATGCCATTGGATAAGCTTGTTGCACCATTGGTTAAAGCAGTCATATTATCTTTGGATGCAAGCTGATTAATTCCGTTCATAACGCTGGAATATCCATTGGATAACTGTGTTAATTTATCTGGTAATTCGGATAAAGAACTTCCCAATGTGTTTACGCCAGCAACTAACTGGTCAGCACCATTTGTGTAAGAAGTAACACCATCACTTAATGTATTTGCACCGTTTACATAAGCATTTACACCAGTTACTAATGTGTTCACACCGTCAGTATAATCAGTAACGCCAGTTTTTAATGTGCTTACACCTTTGGAGAATTCTTTTAAACCATTTACTAATGTATCAATACCATCTGTGAAGTCACCAGATTTATCTTTTAACTGTTTTACACCATCTGTTAAATCAGCAGAACCATCTACTAATTTTTTAGAAGCATCTTTTAAATCATCAAGGTCTTTCTTAAGTGAGTCTGTATCATAGATATCATCTACGTTTAGGTCACTTAACAAATCAGAAGATGCATAAGTTAAAGTTGAACCCATTTCAAAGTTTGTTACATCCGCTGTAAGTGTTACTGTATCAGGAATGTCAAGGTTAACCTTATCACTTAATTGTAAGCTGTCTTTTACACCTGGCATACCATATCCAACAACAACTACTTTGTCACCGTCTGATAGGACTTTTCCGTTATCTACTTGAACGTTTGCAAATGTATCTGTTGGGAGAAGAAGGGCAGTTGCCATTGCAAATGGTGTGCAAAGTTCTGCACCTTTTCCAGCTACTGTTGTCTTTTCTTTTGTGTTATTTGTGTATTTAATCTGGATTTCCAATGAAT
>DBKX01000401.1:0-2859 GCA_002297865.1 Lachnoclostridium sp. UBA739 | reverse complement strand
AATGAACCGCTCTTTCCAGCAAGTTCAGCAGGAGTGATTTCCTGACCGTCTAATTTATAGGTAAATGCTACACTGACCGGTAAGTCTTCAGAAGTTTTTCCTTGATAGTAGATGTCTTCATCGGCACTGTCCCATGTAAGTTTGTCACCGTCTTGTGTGAATTTTTCATCGCCTTTTGTATTGACGATATCTGTTAAAGTAGTAGCATCCTGAATACTTCCAAGACCACCTGCATTCTTTAACCAGTTAGCTACTGTAATGTCTGAGATTGCACCGCTTGGGTCTGCAAGAGCATAGACAGCTTCATCTTTAAATAAAGAATTACTGGAAGCTGTTTTCGTATCTTCTGTTGTATTGCCGGCAGCAGCTACTTTTGCTGAGTCTGTGTAAGTTACTTTATTTTCTCTTGGTGTGCCAGTGTAGGATAAACCACTAACTCCAACTCCAATTGCTAAAGCAGCAGTAAGACCTACTGCGCAAATTTTCTTTGTATGATCAACTTTTTTTCCTTGTCTATTACGATTCATAAATGATTCCTCCTTATATAGATGCTAACCATGACACGTTAGTTGGAACTAACGGTGTCAGTGGCTAGAATAATGTTATTAACCTTGATAACTGTTGTTTTCACTTGGTGAATAAGCGTCCTGCTTTTTCGGTTTGAAACCAAGTGATGTATGCAGAATAAGACCATCAAATATTATAAACATTGCTGGTAAAATACAGATTACGACGATTGTACTAATAACTGCACCTCTTGATAATAGGTTACAGATAGAACTAATCATATCAATCTTTGAGTAGATACCAACTCCAAATGTTGCTGCGAAGAAACTGCATCCACTGATTAAGATGGATTTGATAGAAGAACGATGGGCGATGCTAACGGCCTCTTTCTTAGATTTACCACTAACACGTTCTTTCTGGTACTTCGTAGTCATTAAGATAGCATAATCGACGGTTGCTCCTAACTGGATTGTTCCGATTACGACACTGGATACGAATGGAATCGTAACATTTGTGTAGTAAGGGAATGCCATGTTAATGAAGATAGCAAATTCGATTACGGCAACAAGTAAAAATGGAACTGAGATGGAACGGAATACTAAGAAAATAATAGCGAAGATTGCTGCAATAGAAGCAGTACTTACGTTCTTAAAGTCTGTATCCGTAACGTCTACTAAGTCTTTTGTTAAAGGTGCTTCACCAATTACCATGGATTCAGGACTGTAATTCTTAACTAAGTCGTTGATTTTGGTAACCTGTGCATTGGCTTCGTCAGTTGCGGTTTTATAATCGGAGCAGACAAATACAAGTTCGTAATTGTCACCTTTTAACATTTTTGTTGCATCCGCTGGAAGCATGTTTTCTGGGAAGTTAGAACCAACTAAACTGTTAAGTCCTAATGACCATTTTACACCTTTGATCTCTTCCATTTTATCAAGCATTTCGGATTTCTCTTTTGGAGATAATCCGTTTTTCAAAAGAACCATATGAACAGAGTTCATATTGAAGTCTTCATCCAGCTTCTTATTGGCAATAGCACTTTCTAAGTTTGCTGGAAGAGCTTCATCTATACGATAATAAACTTTTGCGTGGTTGTTACCATAGATTGCTGGGAAAAGCAATACTAGGAAACAGATAAAGAATACAAGATAGTGTTTGGTAATAAAATTACTGATACCATCTAAGTTAGGAATTAATGCACGGTGTGTTGTTTTATCAATTGCCTTATCAAACACAAGAATTAAGGAAGGTAATAAAGTAACACAGCAGATAACTCCAAGAATAACACCTTTTGCCATGACAACACCGATGTCTTTACCTAATGTAAAGGACATGAAGCAAAGTGCGACGAATCCAGCGATTGTTGTTACGGAACTACCTGCAACGGATTTGAATGTATTAGAGATTGCGTGAGCCATTGCACGTTCATTATCACCAGAATATTTGTGTTTGTTTTCTTCATAACTATTTAATAAGAAGATTGAGTAATCCATTGTAACACCTAACTGTAAGATTGCAGTTAATGCTTGTGTTATGTAGGAGATTTCTCCTAAGAAAATGTTGCTGCCTAAGTTGTATAGGATTGCCACACCAATGCTGCAAAGGAATAATACTGGAACTAATAAGGATTCCATTGTGAGCATTAAAACAATTAAGGAAAGGATAGCTGCGATTGCAACGTAAATAGGCATTTCCTGATTGAATAAGCTTTTAATATCGGTTACAACAGCTGACATACCACTTACGTAACATTGTTTATTAATAACTTTACGCATTTCTGTGATAGTGTCCATTGTTACATCGCTTGATGTAGAATCATCGAATAAAGCGATAAGCATTGTAGCATTTCCTTGGAATAATGCATCCTTAATACTAGATGGAAGCATTTCAGTTGGAACATTTAAGTCCATTGCATCGTCATACCAAAGTACATCTTTTACATGGTCGATTGCCTCCAACTTGTTTTCGAGCTTTTGTACATCTTTCATTTCCATGTCTTCCACTACAACCATGGAAAATGCCCCCATACCAAACTCGTCTAGCAGAATATTTTGACCTTCTACTGTCTCTAAGTTTTCTGGAAGATAGCTTAGTACGTCATAATTAATTCGGGTTTTCACCATTCCATATGTGGATGGGATTAAAAGCAGCACGCAGATAATTAATATCATTTTGCAGTGCTTAGCAATAAATTTGCCAAAGTTAATCATTTTTGTTCCTCCTATTCATTACCATTTAAAAATGACTAGTATTCATTTTTTGTTCTATTACGTTATACTACAAAAATGACTGTTAGTCAATAATTATCTTTATAAATTTATTTATTGTTTATATTTTTATGCATAAAAATAT
>DBKX01000395.1 GCA_002297865.1 Lachnoclostridium sp. UBA739 | reverse complement strand
GGAGTACATAGAAATAGTACTGCTGCCAAACCAAGTATACAGCTCATCATGGCTATTATGCCGATCCATTTCTTTGTACTCTTACTTGTTAATACATTTCCGACTCTCTGTTTTACACTGACTTCTCCAAAGGTAACTGGTGTCAGCGCTTTCTTATTCTGTCCAGTTGCAAAATTAAGTAAAGACTGTGAATATTCCTTCTTGATTCCGTTTCCCATGATTTTGATGACCTCCTCGTCACAGGACATCTCCATATCCTGCTCCAAAAAATGATATGCAACCCACACAAATGGATTAAACCAATTGATACATGCTAATAAAAACGCAATATTTTTTATAAGATAGTCTTTTCTTCTAATATGTACCTTTTCATGACAGATTATATACGGTTGTTCCTTTTCTTCTAGGAACTTAGGAAGATAAATACGCATATCTATCATCCCCATTGTAAATGGTGTTGCAATAAAGTCTGAAACAAAAATATTTTCCTTTATGCCGTTTGCATGACACAGCTGCTTTCTCATTCTTCTTAATAGAATTAAATTATATCCAAGAATACTGACTGTTCCGCCAATCCAGATTCCGAGAACAATAGAACCTACGTCATAGTTTTTTAGTGCTTCTGTTATGTCCTCACTTTCTGCTTGGGCATCTTGATATTTTTGCCTTGTTACCTTTTGAACGGCCGCTACTCCATTCTTATAGGTTCCTTTTTGCATTCTGCTATCATGAATTCTTTCTTCCACCACTGATAATGTAACACCTTTTTCTGGCATGATTCCTATCTCGCTGTCTATGCTAAATGGCCAAAGCAATCTGGCAAAGACTAAGATCCACAGCATATAGGAATATACTTTAGGGATTCGTTTCATCCCTTTACGTAATAGAATAGCCATTAGTGTAAAGATGCAAAATTGCAGTTGAAGCAATAGAATGTTAATCTGCATTTCTACTCCCCCTCTTCTTACTCCTTGTACTCATCGATCATCTGCTGAATCTCATCCACCTGTTTCTTACTTAACTTCTTTCTTTTCATAAATGCTGCAAGAAACTTAGGCAGCGACCCATTAAAAGTATCTTCTACGAACTGTTCACTGCAAAGGCCTGCGTACTCCTCTTTACTAATAAGGGAGGTTACTGTAGCATCTTCATTTTTCAGAATACCGCGAACACACAATCGCTTAAGTACCGTGTAAGTCGTTGATTTTTTCCAGCTCAATTCCTTCTCGCACAGCTTCACTAGTTCTCCTGATGGAATCGGTTCATTGTCCCAAATCAACTCTACAAACTTGTATTCTACTTCTGCTATCTTTACTGTACTCATGTTTCACCTCCTTTCTTAAATTGTTATATACTCGGGAAATATCTAGTCTACATGTTGTAAACCTTATTTTTAGTCTACTACTTGTAAACCAATTTGTCAAATAAAAACTGACCATTATTTATTATAGCTTTTAATGGCCAGTTCGTTCTTTACTAATATATGAATTTTCTATTCTTCTAAACCTAATTCTTCCGATTCTGACTCTTCATCGAAATCATGGTCTAGCTCTTTTTCTAAATTTTCTTCTGCACTTTCATTCATCACATTACACCAGTCCTTTTTCATGATTGTATACGTATAGTGACCAAATGCAGCCAAGTAAACAATTACAAACCACTTATCAATCCCACCATTACCAAATAAGTATGCGCCATATGTGATAAGACTTAATGTAGTTGACGTTGCAGCGTATTTAATATATTTAACATCCATAAAGCATAAGAAAACTAATAGAAGATCCAAACTAAATGTATATCTTTCATGCATTGCTGGCAGGAATAGAATACAAACCCAAACAAACCAAGTTGCTGTATTAAGAAACTGTTCTGCAGTGGCAATCTTCTTGCGTTTTGACATTATCATGTATAAACCTACACCACACAAAATAATTGTCAGCTGAATCGCAAATGTCTTTAGGTTTTTATAATCATTTCCTACTAGAACCCAGATACTTGATACATTCATATACATACTTTCATATGTCTTTGTCTGACTCATATAAATCTTAAATGGTTCCATGATTCCTCTGCCATTGATAAATGCAACAATTCCAGTTGCCCAGAAAACAACGGCTGTAATAACAAACATAAAAATTGAAAAGCGTTTTTTATAAAAATAATAACAAATAATGAATGGTAAAAGTAATACTGCTTGAAACTTAAATCCGAATGCTATTCCTAAGAAAACAAATGCACCAACATATTTTTCTTTATATAAATAATACAAAGTTAAAAGAAGAAATGCTGTATAAATAGCATCACATTGTCCCCAGTATGCGCCATTCAATACAACTGTTGGCAAGAACAGCACTACTGTATATACCATATTAAACAGTGTACTGAACTTCTTTTTGCTTAGCATATCGCTCATCATCCATGCAGATATAAATGCCATTACGAAATCAAATATAACGGAAAATATTTTAAAGATATACATGCTATTGCCTTTAAAATAGGTCATAAATGCAATACATGTCTGATATAAAACGTTATAATCCCCTACCTGATACTTAAGCGCCTTTACACCTCCACCTTGTTTGATAGTATCAAACCATGGCTGTAAGCATCCTACCGTATCTCCTGATAAAACATCACGACCAGCATATCGTACATAAATAGCTGATATACTAACAATGATAAAGAATAGAACATTTACGTACTTTTCAATAAACTCTACTGCTTTTTCCTCAACACGCGACATACGCATTTTTTTCTCTCATCCTTCCCCTATAATCTTATAGCACTTTACCTGCTATTTCTTTTTTACTTATCATCTGTTCTTTCACTGATGATATATCTTGGTCTTCCCTTAACTTCCATATAGATTTTCCCTATATACTCTCCTATGACCCCTAAACAAATAAGCTGTATACCGCCCATAAAACAGACAGCACAAATCATGCTTGCCCAGCCTGGCGTTGCATTGCCTATAATCTCTGTTACAATGGCCCAGATTACACCAATGAAACTTAATAAGGAAACAATAACTCCAAATCCTGTTATCATACTTAGTGGTTTTACACTTAAACTCGTGATACCGTTAAATGCAAGAGCAAGCATTTTCTTTAATGGATAATGGCTCTCTCCTGCAATTCTTTCATGTCTTTCATAATAGACTGATGTACTTTTAAATCCAACCAGTGGCACCATGCCTCGTAAAAAAAGATTTACTTCTTTAAAATTAGCAAATTCTTTTAAAGCACGAGATGAAATTAAACGATAATCGGCATGATTGAATACGACTTCCGCTCCCATAGAATTTAAGAACTTATAGAAAGATTCCGCTGTAAAACGTTTGAAAAATGTATCTGTCTTACGGCTGCTTCGTACCCCATATACAATTTCGCATCCATCTAGATATGCTTTCACCATTTCATCCATGGCATTAATGTCATCTTGTCCATCGCAATCGATAGAAATCGTAATGTCACATTTATCTTTTGCTTCCATAAGTCCAGCCAACACTGCATTCTGATGTCCACGATTTCGACTCTGACGAATGCCACAAAATGTCTTATTTTTCCGTGATAATTCAGAAATAATTTTCCATGTTTCATCCTTGCTCCCGTCATCAATAAACATAATCCTACTGTCATCTGAAATTAAATCCTGCTTCTGCAGTTTCTCAATCTCCTGCAAAAACTCGGGTGCCGTAATCGGTAAGACTTCTTGTTCATTGTAACAAGGGATTACAATGTATAAGGTAGGTTTCATACTTTCTCCTCCGTTTGTCTATGTACTTTTTTAAAAATCTTATTTGCAAAACACCAATAACTCAAATAAACATCAATTAAAGTATACTATACCAACGTCGAAAAATCCACCTTCAATATGGATCAAAAAAGGATTAACTGACTTTGCTCAGTTAATCCCTAATATAATCTACTTGTTTTCTATTTATTCCTCTGTTGCTGCAACATCGTCATCCTCAGTCTCAGCAACCACATGGCTTTGAATAACATTTACAACTACAGCATCTTTGCTCGTCATAATATCG
>DBKX01000053.1:7573-12024 GCA_002297865.1 Lachnoclostridium sp. UBA739 | reverse complement strand
TAAGCCTTTTTTTCATTTTTTCTCTCCCATTAAAAACATTGATTTGTAACTGGTTTAAAAATAGATTTTACTCATAGAATTGTAGCATAATAACCGACACAACTATCTGTCAGTAAATCACCACACGTTAGAAATAACAAGGAAGTGTATTAAAATAATACCATATTCAACCATCATTTTCAAGTTGCCAAAAGAAAAAGTGCTTGACCATTCATATTCACATGTAGGCTATATAGCATTACTGTTAGCTTACACGGAAAATACGACAAATCAAACACTTAAAATCAATTAATACTTAGACAAATTTCGAAATTTACTAGGTGTTGTTCCTACTACTTTCGTAAATTTATTAATAAAGTAATCCACGTTATTATATCCAACCAATTCTGAGATTTTATACACTTTCTCATTGGAATTTAACAACAGTTCCTTCGCTTTATCAATGCGAACACAATTTAGATAATCTTTAAAATAAATACCATATTTCTTCTTAAACAATTGGCCTAGATATGCACTATTGATAAAATATTTATCACTTAACTCCTTAAGACTTAAGTTATCTCTGTAATTTTTCTGTATTTCATCTTCAATTCTCGACAATAACTCAACATCACCTTCTCCACCCTCACTGGCTTTTACATCCAGAGCCGCAAGATAGGAAGTAAGAATTTCAGAAATTGTTGCAACATTACATCCCAAATACCATTTTAAGTTATAAGAAAATGCTAAATTCGTTCTAACCTTAATCTTCTCAACAAATGCTTCTTTCTCTTTACAGAGATAGGATTCTACTAGCTGATCAGACAAAATAATGCCCAATTCGAACACCTGTTTCTTATCTACATTACATAAAATATTTCCTTTAAACTTTCCAATTGCTGAAGTTAAGTAATCATATAACTCCCAAAAATTTTCGGTCTGTTCCTCAGGAGATAGTTCCTTAAATGATTCATCCTGTCCGTCTAGTTCAATATAAAGATAAGAGAAATTGGACTGTCCGCTAAAAAGCTTTTCAAGACCTCTTGCTACTTTTTCATTTTTGCGGCCAGTTAATGTTTCCAGCAGATAATGCGCTCCTACTATTGATGCAGTATCTTTTCTAGCCTGTTCGGCTCTCATTTGTTTATCAAGTTCATGGCTTGTCTCCATCAATAACTTAACAAGCTGATCTGGATCAAGCGGCTTCAACAAATAATGACTGATATTATATTTTAATGCTTCCTGTGCATATGTAAATTCGCTGTAACCACTTAATAATACAATCTTTACCCTTTTAGAAATACTACTTCGAATTTTAGCCGAAACTTCAAGTCCATTCATACCAGGCATACGAATGTCCATGAAAATCAAATCAAATTTGCTTTTCTTAAGATATTCAATTGCTTCTATTCCATTTCTCGCTTCTGCAGCGATATGAAATCCATATGCCTCCCAATCTACCACAACTTTTAGACCCTGACGAACAAACGGTTCATCATCTACGATTAAAACCTGATACATGATTACATCCCCCTGTTTACTTGAAATTCACGGTCAATACGAATCTCGATTCGTGTTCCTTCATTCACAACACTTGTTATTGTAAATCTTAGCCTTTCCCCGAAATACATCCTTAAACGCATGACAGCATTTAAAACCCCTGTGCTTTTTGAGTGATATAGCATATTAACATCTACGACTTCAATCTTTTTTCTTAATTTATCTAATGTCTCTTCATCCATTCCACATCCAGTATCCTTAACCACAATTATAATCTGAGAATTTTCCGCATGTGCTGTAACACTTACATCACCACTTTCGATACTCTCTTCTATTCCGTGCACACAGGCATTTTCCACAAATGAGACAAGGGTAAGCTTCGGAATTACAAAATCTTTTGCCGAATCCTCTACCCTTACCTCATATGCAATTTTCTCTGCAAAACGATACTTTTGAATCGTAAGATACTTTTCTACAAATGTAAGCTCTTCTTCAATTGTAACGACATCTTTGTCCCATTTTGACATCTGTCTTAGCAAAACAGATAGACATCTGACAATGTCTGCAGTTTCCTTTTCTCCCTTAAGAAGACTTCGCATACAGATACACTCCAATGTATTGTACATGAAGTGTGGATTTACTTGCGTATTTAATGCATTTAACTCCGCTTGTTTCTTGGTAGCCTCCAGAGCATGCTTTTCATCATTTTTCTCTACAATTTCATTTATCAGTTCCTGTATTTTATCAACGCATCCATTATAATGGCGAAATAATTGACTAATTTCATCTCCACTTAAATCTTCCTGGATTTTTTCTAACTGTCCACTATTCAATCCTTCAAAATGCTCATCCAGCACATAAAGCCTTGTAATAACCGACTTAACTAAAGAATTGATGACCAGAGTCGGAAGCAGCAGATTGATTCCAAGAATAGCAAGCAATAATGCCTTAGATGATATCAAGGTTTTCACAATAGATTGTCGGTTACTCACTGCATATACGTGCCATTCTTCTCCGACTGCTGGAACTCTTCTTGTAACGACAGTCTCTCTCCCTTTAATCTGCTTCTCACTAGGCAGTTCCCTCTCATCTTTCTTGAATATTTTAGAATCACTTGCAAATATAACTCTATTATTATTGCATATATAAATACAAGTTTTGTTCTGTTCTCTCAAAATGGTATGATTAACCTGATTGTAATTTAATTCCATCAGTAGTAAAGCTTCTCGTCCATTAAGCGCAATAAATCGGCGAACTAATGTAATCACACCTGCATGAGGATTAATTGCACTTCCTGCATTTCTAGTAATATCCTCAAAAAGACTACTATTCGCCCCGCTCTCACTGTATTTCTGATACCACCACATTCTTCTTGTCGCATCATCCAACCGTTTTATGTTGTCACTCTCCACAATGGTGTCATTCTCTACGTAAATTTTAATGTTGGAAACTTCTTTGATGAACTTATAATAATTTAATGCAGATTTTCCTTCAATCTCTACATAAGCTTTTTGATAATCTTTCTCTGACGTGTAATTTCTATTTAAGAATTCAATTAAGGAGGTATCATTAACAATGTTTTTAGATAGATATGTAATCTGTTCAAACACACTGCTAAATTCATTTAGAGTTTGTACAACAGAATTCTCCATATCCTGCTTTGCCTCTCTGTCTTGATAAGCATTGATGTGAAATAAAACAACGGAGTCTACAACGATGACCGGGATTACAATCCCAATAAGATAGAGCATAACAAATTTTTGCTTCAGTTTTAAACCTTTAAAAAATGAAGCAAAAGTCGTCTTGATTTGTTTTAATCTACTCATCTTCACTCCCCATTCCAAACAAAACACCTACAAAGATTATACTAACTAAAGTTTCTCATGTCAAATTATGTTTTATCTCTAAATATTATATTTCATCTTGATTCGTGTCAGTTTTTCCACAAATGGCTGATATATTAGGAATAAAAATAGATATGTGGCAATGCCATGAATTGCATCAACTGGCACCCCCGCCGCATAAATCGATAACATCTTCTTTTGAGTAATAGGTCCTGGAACCATAATCACTGTCTCAAAATTCATGATAAGTCCATAGATTAAAAACGCAGACAAAATACCATAGATGCACAAAGATAACCTCGTTAATTTTATCTTTCGAAAGATATAACCTGCTATGAAGCCTGTTAGCCCAAAAGCAAACATTTGCCACACAGTCCAAGGTCCTTGTCCGAAATAGAAATTCGAAACAAACCCAGTTAATGCGCCAACCATGAATCCCTCATACGGTCCAACCACTACTGATGAAATAATAACAATGGCCAATACTGGTTTAAACTGTGGTATCATGTAAAATGCGATTCTTCCAATCGTAGCAATGGCAGCAAGAGAAGCTGTCAGAACAAGCTTCTTCGCATTTGGCTCCCTATTTTTATATTCTAACCCAAACGGCAGTATTAACGCAACTAAAATTATACTACTTGTCAAATAGTAGTTCTCATTACGCAAAAAATGCGTATTTACAAAAATCAGTAATGGTATCACTGCAAGAATAATTATAACCTTTAAATATTTAAAACCTTCCATATTCAAGTACCTCTTCTTCTATTATCATTCCTTCATAAACTTCCCTGCATATTTTTAAACAGGTTGTAGTAAAAAAATACTGATTCAAGAAAAAAGTATGCCGCTCTCCCACAGCAGTCATCACTCCATCAAAAACCATACCAGCTTTATTCGCATAAGCTGCACAAAAATCTACATCATGGGAAATAAGTACAATCGTAATTCCTTCCCTATTTAGTTTCTGAAGCAAGCTTCCCAGCTTTTTCTTTTTCAATTGATCAACTCCCTTAGTTGGTTCATCAAGCAATAACACTTCTGGTCTTGTAAGCAGTACCTTAGCTAATCCAACCATCTGCTGCTGTCCTCCTGATAAATCATAAGGATGTTTATCTAACAGTTCCGTTG
>DBKX01000053.1:6117-7558 GCA_002297865.1 Lachnoclostridium sp. UBA739 | reverse complement strand
CTTAGCTCCAGCCTTTCTGCAATTTCGTCAATCTCCTCACTTACCGTTAACAATTCCTCTTTTACCGAACTTTTCAAGAAAAGATCTTGAGGATTTTGTGGCAGCAATGAAATCCCCTTTGAAGCTTTGGATTTCACTTTTCCACGATATGGCTTTAATATACCAGCGGCAAGCTGTAAAAAGGTAGATTTGCCTTGTCCATTGGCACCGACTATCGCTAAAAAGTCTCCCTTCCCTATAGAAAGAGAAAAATCTCTTAGTATATCCACCCCATTTTTTTCATAACGAAACCATACATTCTGAAAGGATAGTACAGGTACTCTCTTTTCACAGGCAATATTTTCTATATTCATACTTGCTTTTTCCATATTTTCTTCTATAAAACGTTTTGCCTGACCAACGGTAACAATCGAATACTCACGCTTCATTAAAATAGGCAATCTAGCCTGTAATGGTAATAAGGCAAAGGCACTCTTCTTTTCCTCAAACAAGTACTTTGCAACCTGACTAACTTTATCAAAGCAAATCAGTTCTCCCTGCTCCATTACCATACATCGGTCTACTTTTGCATATGCCTCCTCCAATCGGTGCTCTGCTAACAGTATAGTTGTTCCAAGTTCTGTATGAATACGAGATAAAAGGTTCATAAAGTTCTCCGTTGCAATCGGGTCAAGCTGCGAAGTTGGTTCATCCAACAGAAGCAGTTCTGGCTTTGCAATCATGACAGACGCCAAATTCAGTATCTGTTTTTGTCCACCAGAAAGTTGAGAAACGGATTTATGAAACCATCCAGTAATTCCAAAATAAACCGCTATCTCAGCCACTCTCTTTCGAATCTCATCAGAAGGGTAACCTAGATTTTCCAGAGTAAATGCTAATTCATGCCAAACCTTATCTGTTACAATCTGATTATCTGGATTCTGCGAAACATAACCTATCTTCCACGCTTCTTCTCGCTGACCCAACTCCTTCAGCAGCTTTCCATTAAAACGCAATTCTCCCTTTTTCTCTCCCGTTGGAGAAATGGACGGCTTCCACTGTTTTAGTAACGTAGATTTTCCACAGCCAGTTTCTCCAAATAATAGTATAAATTCTCCTTTTTGTATATTAAATGAAACGTTTTCTAAGCTAAAAGAATCTTTTGTCGCATATCGAAAACTCAAATTTTTTGCCTCAAGAAATGCCAAGTCATTTCCTCCTTATAGTCTATAATTAAAGGAATTAGTGCAAACAAACCATATAGGCTGTAGCATACTATTTCCAACATTCCACCTCTACGCCACGTTAGAACTGGATAATACGATATCTGAAACACATGATGGAAACTTCCGTAAAGCAGTCCTAATGCTAATACCACTTCTAAAGCAAACACATTCCAATCCAGTTTTGTAAATTTCATATTGGCATAACTGGTCCTTCCTGATAAACCATATCCTCTCCC
>DBKX01000053.1:5127-6103 GCA_002297865.1 Lachnoclostridium sp. UBA739 | reverse complement strand
TGCAGATTCTAACCCATTTTCAAGTGCCCACGTAATTAGCCCTGATATAAGTTCAACTCCATTGCGGATTTTCTGTATTCTAGTGCCTTGGGTTACATCATGTTGAATTCCTTTTTGTGCCAAACGCATCTTCGCTAGTTGTGCTTTATACATTGGCACAAAACGTAACGTCATCGTAAAAAGCAACGTTCCTATCGGTAACATCTTTGAAAACAGACATATAATTTTATCGCTGCTCATAATGATATGAAACACACGAAATAATAAAATCATGTCATAAATCATAAGTGCCGCCACCAGACCATAAAGGCTCGCTTCTAACGTAATCGGTCTATGAAATACATAACATAACACAGTATCACCATTTCGATTAAACAGAGGATTAATCAGGCTAAGTAACATAATAAAAGGAATTAGCGTTAGCATTGTTCTAAACTGCTTATTCCCTCCAAGATAACACAAATAAGCAAAACAGACAATTCCTGCTATTCCCAGCAAAACAGGATGTACGTAAAACATAACAAAGAGCATCATAACAAGAAAGTACATGAAATTAACCAATGGATGCATCCTCATAAACATAGTGTATTTCTTTTGATTCATGTCATTCTACTCCCCTGGTATTCCACGCTAAGAAGCTTTAACCCTTGTGATGGGACTGTCTGTCCAGCTAGATTACGATTCTTTTCCTCCAATATTGTTTCAACCTCTTCCGGTTTCATATTTCCTATCCCTACCTCAATAAGTGTTCCAGTTAAAATTCTTACCATATGATATAAAAAACCATTTCCTTTGTATTGTATATATATCTTCTTGTTTTCCTGTCGGATTATAATACTTTCAAGGGTTCTAACAGTACTTTTTTTACTCTCCTTTAGAGAACAGAACCCAAGGAAATCATGAGTTCCACACAACAATTTTGCAGCTTCTTTTATTTTGTCAATATTTAAAGCAGGTTCAACTGAATACGCATACC
>DBKX01000053.1:441-5106 GCA_002297865.1 Lachnoclostridium sp. UBA739 | reverse complement strand
TTGACTGTTCCAAATACAGTATTCATAAGTTTTACTCGTCGCACTCTTGCGACTGTGAAAAGCTAAAGAAACCTCTTCCACTTCATTTACCCGTATATCTTCTGGTAAGCTCTCATTCAGCCATTGTTTTAGCTGGCCAGATTCGATTCTCTTAGTCGTATAAAAGTTAGCCACTTGCCCTGCTGCGTGAACACCTCTGTCCGTACGTCCTGAACCCTTTATATCTATCTTCTCTTTTAAGTGTTCAGACAGTTTTCGTTCAAGCAGACCTTGTATCGTAGAATCTGTATTCCCTTGTTTTTGCCACCCGTTAAATCTTGTACCATCATACTGCAACACCAAACGATAGTTATATTTCATTTACTTTTTTCGCTCCTTCATTGATATCACTTGTCAGTTTTTCTGATAGTTCATCTGCTTCTTCCTCTTCTAATTCACATTGTTCGTGATATCCTCTGATTTTCTTCTCAGTCAATCTTGGTAAAATTGCATACACAATTAAAGCAAACAGCATAACTACACCAAGTAATGAAATTTTTTGAATGATAGTCCCATCACTCCCAATCAAAAACAAACTGATTACACTCTTCATGTCAAACCAAACCTTTCTTTTTCGCAAAATTAGTGTAATTTCATTCATGTATACTCCTAGCCTGTTCATTATACTGTATAAAAGAAAAAAAGTACATCTTTTCTACTTCTATATTGACATTTTTTGCGCGAATGCTATAATAGCCTTAATTGAATAGTATCTTCAGGGCAGGGTGAAAGTCCCTACCGGTGGTAAAGCCCACGAGCCGTAACTGGCATGATTCGGTGAAATTCCGAAGCCGACAGTAAAGTCTGGATGAAAGAAGATTGTTATATGTTGTTATGGAATTTACATTATTATTGAGGCTCTGGAATATATTTGTTTCAGGGTTTTTTTAATCCATTGCACATTTATATTCAGTTACTCCTATCTTCTCTCAGATACCCTGAAGGTTTTCAGGGTATTTTTTTTGTGCTGTTTTTATTTTATAGCAAACTTTGTTACTTGCCAAACTAAAAGGAGGAACCCCCATGAATGATGCAGATTATATGAAACTCGCCTTAGAACTTGCCAAAAAAGGTATAGGAAAAACAACTCCAAATCCTATGGTTGGAGCCGTCATCGTGAAAGACGGCAGGATTATCGGACAAGGATATCATAAAAAATGTGGTGCTCTCCATGCAGAACGTGACGCATTTGCATCTTTAACAGAACCAGCGACAGATGCCACTTTATACGTGACGCTAGAACCTTGCTGCCACTATGGAAAAACACCACCTTGTACAGATGCAATTATGGAACATAAAATTAAACGTGTTGTCGTTGCAACGCTTGATCCCAATCCACTGGTTGCTGGAAAGGGAATTCAAATTCTTAGAAACAACGGAATTGATATCACAGTTGGCGTTATGGAAGATGAAGCTCTCCAACTGAACCATGTATTTTTTTACTACATCACTAAAAAAATTCCTTATGTAGTATTGAAATATGCTATGTCTGCAGATGGAAAGATAGCCACCCACACAGGAGCTTCCAAATGGATTACTCAAGAAGCAGCGCGAAATCACGTTCATCTATTACGAAACCAGTACAAAGCAATCCTAGTAGGAATCGGTACTGTACTTGCTGATAACCCAATACTAACATGTCGTATTCCAGACGGAACAGACCCAATTCGTATTGTATGCGATACCAATTGCCGTATTCCACTTAACTCGAACATTTTGCAAACAGCCTATGATGTACCAACTTATATCGCATGCCACACATGTTCAGAAGAAAAGCAACAAGCTATAGAAAAAATGGGAGCTCATTTATTAACTATTCCCTTACAGGACAATCATTTAAATCTGAACTATCTATTACATAAACTTGGTGAAATCGAGATTGACAGTGTACTAGCAGAAGGTGGCGGCACATTAAACGAGAGTTTGTTAAAAACTGGTCTAGTCAATGCATTAAAAATATATCTTGCTCCAAAGATTATCGGTGGTATCAATAGTAAAACTCCCGTTGAAGGCTTAGGGGTTGACACCCCTGATGAGGCATACCACTTTACACTGCAAAATACCACTCGTATAGGTAATGATATTTTATTAGAATACAACGCAAATTGAGGTGATTATATGTTTACAGGAATAATTGAAGAAATTGGCCTTATTAAAGGAATTTCAAAAGGATCAACTTCTGCAAGATTACATATTGAAGCAACTAAAATCATGAGTAATGTTAAGCTTGGAGACAGTATCGCAGTAAACGGTGTTTGCCTAACTGTATGCAGCTTAACTTCATCCTCCTTCGAAGCAGATGTCATGAATGAAACTCTGCAAAGAACATCCCTTGGCTGCTTAGCACGTGGTTCACAAGTAAATCTAGAGCGTGCCATGGCAGCAAATGGACGATTTGGAGGTCATATCGTTAGTGGCCATATTGATGGAACTGGTACAATAGAATCTTTTGTGAAAGATGGAATTGCGACCATTGCAAGCATTTCCACAACACCCCAGATAACGCATTACATAATAGAAAAAGGTTCTATTGCTATTGATGGAACTAGTCTTACTGTTACGGAGGTTCATTTCGATCAAAATACCTTTTCCGTCTCACTGATTCCTCATACAAAAGAAAATACGATATTACTTTCCAAAAAAATCGGTGACGCTGTCAACTTAGAAAATGATATCATTGCAAAATATCTGGAACGTTTTGTGAAACCAGCTCCACAAAATGAAACAGCAAAGTCTGGTATTACAGAAGAATTTCTTGCCAAATGTGGCTTTTAGGAGGGAATCAAGTATGGAATGCAATACAATAAAAGAAGCATTAGAAGATTTACGAAACGGGAAAATTATTTTAGTTACAGATGATGAAGACCGCGAAAATGAAGGAGACTTTATCTGTGCCGCAGAATTTGCAACTACAGAAAATGTAAACTTTATGGCTACATACGGCAAGGGACTAATCTGTATGCCAATGTCCAAGTCACTTGCCAATAAACTGATTCTTCCACCAATGGTAGAACATAATACAGATAATCATGAAACTGCATTTACCGTATCGATTGACCATAAAGAAACTACTACTGGTATTTCTGCAGAGGAACGTGGTTTTACTGCACGTATGGCTGTATCCGACGATGTAGAACCACTTGATTTTCGCCGACCTGGTCACATGTTCCCTCTTATCGCCAAAGACAAAGGTGTTCTTGAACGAAATGGTCACACAGAGGCAACTGTGGATCTCATGAAGGCAGCAGGCTTAAAGCCTTGTGGACTTTGTTGCGAGATTATGCGTGAAGACGGAACTATGATGCGTGGTGCCGAACTGCGCGAACTCGCCAAAGAACACAATATGACTATGATTTCAATTGAGACGTTACAACATTACCGTAAATGGAATGAAAATCTTCTTCAGCATGTGTCCTCTGCTAAACTTCCAACAAAGTACGGCAACTTTCACATTCACGGTTATGTAGACTGCATCACAAAAGAGCATCATATAGCGCTGACTATGGGAGACGTGCAAAAAGAAGATTCTGTACTAGTTCGTATGCACTCGGAATGTTTAACGGGAGATGTACTTGGTTCTTCCAAATGTGACTGTGGTCAACAACTACAGGAATCTTTACGAAAAATTGCCGAAGAAGGCTGTGGTGTCTTATTGTATCTTCGTCAAGAAGGTCGTGGTATTGGCCTAATTAACAAGATTCGAGCTTATTCGTTACAAGATAACGGCTATGATACAGTAGATGCCAATCTAGCACTAGGATTTGAGGAAGACTTACGAGATTACTACCCTGCTGCACACATGTTACGGGATTTGCATATTAACGCAGTACGACTCCTTACAAATAATCCTGATAAAGTAGAACAACTAAAGCAATATGGAATCAACGTTTCAGAACGTGTTCCATTGCAGATAAAGCCTAATAAGTACGATGCTTTCTATTTACAAGTAAAGAAAGTTCGAATGGGGCACATGTTAGATTTAAGTTAAAACAGCAAAATAAATGAACAATAAGAAAGGATGATATTTTTATGAAAACATTAGAAGGAAAATTAGTTGCAGAAGGTATGAAAGTTGGGATTGTTGCATCCCGTTTTAATGAATTTATTGTATCCAAATTAGTGAGTGGTGCTGTAGACGGTTTAGTAAGACATAATGTAAATGATGATGACATTTCTGTAGCATGGGTTCTAGGTGCTTTCGAAATACCTGTAATTGCAGACAAAATGGCTAAGTCTGGAAAATATGATGCAGTTATCTGTGTAGGTGCAGTTATTCGTGGTGCTACTTCTCATTATGATTATGTATGCAACGAAGTATCAAAAGGTATTGCACAGGCTTCTATGAACTCTGGTGTGCCTGTATTATTCGGTATCTTAACAACAGATTCTATTGAACAGGCTATTGANNNAATAAAGGATATGATTGTGCATTATCTGCAATTGAAATGGTTAATCTTATGAAACAGTTGTAAGAACAATACAACGAGACGATAAAGTCCTTGTAGAGCAAGAAGTAAATAGTTAATAAATATTTATTAACATTGGCTAAGATACTTGAACTATTCATTATGGTATGTTAAAATAGATTTGGACAAAAATTAAAACTAACCAAGAATAGTTCATAGC
>DBKX01000053.1:0-361 GCA_002297865.1 Lachnoclostridium sp. UBA739 | reverse complement strand
ATTTTTTGCAACTATTTTTAAGAAAGAAGGTGTATGTTAATGTATAAACGCTTTGAACTTCTATTAGAAAAGAATAAGGTAACGGCCGCTGAGGTATCAAGAAGAACTGGCATTTTAAAATCAACACTATCTAAATGGAAATATGGAATATCTACTCCTAAAATGGACAAATTAAAACTGATTGCTGATTTCTTTCATGTATCGGTTGAATGGCTAGCTGGGTATGATAATCCTAACGAAACATTCGAATACCAGGTTGAAATCTCTTTTGTTGACAAAGTCTAAAATTCATTTTAATCTCAGCTTCTTATAAATTACATAGTCATCTCAAACAGAACAAAGTGTCTTCAACACTCTCAAC
>DBKX01000229.1:6751-23103 GCA_002297865.1 Lachnoclostridium sp. UBA739 | reverse complement strand
GAATGGGATGGCATTAAAATTGGGGGTACTGTCATAAAAGAGTCATAATTTTTTATGAATTAAAATGTATGATGATTGAAAATTAGAAGAATGGAGAGAAAACAGATGAAAACTAGTAAGACTACATTACAGAAACCTGATGTAGATGGAAAGAAGAATCTTAAGAGAATGGAGAAAGACACACCAACTAACTTAAAAGCTGTTATTATGAGTGCAATTGGTATTGTACTTGTTATTGCGATGGTAGTTGGGATTGCGGTTGAAAACTTCAAACCAAAAGAAGTTATGTCTATTAATAAAGAAAAAGTAACATTAAGTGATGCAATGTATTACCTTTACACAGCAGAAGCACAAGGTAATTATATGGATTCTTTCTACCGTCAGCTTTATGGACAAAGCTACTGGGATATGCAAGATGAGCAGACAGGCCAGACTTACCGTGACACAGCAAAATTACAGGCTGAGCAGGCAATTGAACAGTACTTCGTTTTATATAAAGAAGCTGTAAAAGCAGGTTACAAAGTAAACAGTGAAGATAAAAAGAGTGCAGCAAAAGATGTAAAACAAATTCGTAAAAACCTTACATTTGAGCAGAAGAATAAAACTGGTATGACAAAAGGTGTGTTAACAAAAGCATTAGAGAAAAAATACTGTGCAGACCGTTACAAACAAGATACCATTGATGGATTTGACATTGATGATCAAAAAATCAGAGATGGCGTTAAGAAAGCGAAGTTCAGACAGTACGATGTACAGTACTACAAAGTGGATACACAAACACAGGACAAAGATGGAAAAACTGTTGATGTAGATAAAGAAACAAAAGCATTATACAAAGCTGAGTTAGAAGACCTTGCAAAACGTGCTGCAACAGAAGATTTTGATTCCTTAACTCCAGATGCTGTTAAGGTAAAAAAGGAAGCGAATTCCTCTTCTTCCGATGAAACACCAGAAGAGTCACCAGAAGCTAGTGAAGATAAGGATGCAAAAAAATACTATTCTAACTTTACAGCAGATGGAAAATTCGTTGCTGGCGATGGTACATTTACAACAGATGTTGAAAAAGTATTAAAGAAAATGAACAACAACGAAGTATCCGATGTTATTGAAGCAGATGGAGCATATTATCTTGTTAAAATGATCAACAACAATGATGATGAAGCTTATGAAACAGAAGTAAAGAATCAGATTTCTACAAAAGAAAACGAAGAATTTAATACTTGGTATGAAAAAGTATTCAAAAACTATACAGTAAAACTAAACAGTAAAGTATGGGATGACATTACAATTGGTAAGGTCATTGCATAATTGTAAATTATATGAGTGGGTAGAAGTCATAGATTTCTACCCACTTGTTGTGTGTCTAAAGAATAGATAGAGAATGTAGAAGGATTAAATCAAAGTTTGACTTTATAAAAATAATATGGTAGTGTAATTTTGCAGATGGAATTAAGAATTTATACAGTAAGCGAACACATATGGAGATCGCTTGTAAACTATATTAATGTTTGGGGAGAAAGAAAATGAAAAAAATATTAGCATTATTTGTAATCATTACAGTGTTTTTTAACTGCTCTAGTTATGTTGCTACTGCTGAAAAAACGGATGTCCAAAAGGGAATTGCTTTTTTACTTGAACAAGGGTATTCCTATGAAGAAATAGTTAGTCAATTTCCAGAGGATGATTTAGAGGTTATTTCACATGCAACTAGTTATGATCAGGTACAAATAGAATATGAGATAGAAGAAAACACTGAAAATCATGAAGATATGGATAGTAATATTAATAGTAGTAGTAAATTGAGAGCTGGTAGCATTANNNNGCATTGTGCCTGGTAATAATACAGCAGATACACCTGGAGGTAAGCTAACCCAAGTTGTTTCGGTATTTGGTTTATCAGAAAATAAAGCGCTAATTACATATAATTTCAAATGGAACGAAGTACCTTCAAATCTTAAGACAGATTGTTGCGCCTTGTTATTTGATGGGGCAAAGCTTTCTGAGGTTCGCAATGCATATTATGAATATACGTCTAGAAATTTAACTTCTGGGAGTCAAGAGACAGTAACTTGTAAAAAAGAATCTAGTACGTCATCAAATGGAATTGGAATTTCATTTAAGTTTGTACCAGATTCAACTCATGCAGGAGGTATTAGAGACCATCAAAATTTTAATCATAAAGGTTACATTAGTTGTCTGGCAACAATAACAAGCAGTAAATGTATAAATGTATGGTCTAGGTATTATCATCAACAAGGCAAACTTACGCTTACTCCAAGAATTACAATTAATGGTGTTGCTGTTACATTAAGTAGTAGCACTCAAATGGTACTAATGAATCCTAATCCATATCTTTCTTGTAAGATTAAATAGAATAACGGGGGGAATTTTGTGAATAAATCAGAAAAAGGAATTCTACAGGGAATAGCATTTATTCTTTTTAGCATTTCATGTTTTTCAGCAACACCTTATTTGCCTGATAATGGAATATCGGCAATGGTTGGTATAGTCTTTTCTATAGTTGGGATAGTTATTGTTCTATTTTCCCTTTTTCAAGAAAAGTAAATAGGTGGACAAAATTTTAATGAATGTCCTATTATTGATTCTGCTAGAAAAATGTTATATAGAATGAGAGAGTGTCACATAGTAAAATATCTTTACTAAGAGTGACACTTTTTTATAATTAGGTCTAATTGATGTTAACGAGACAAACAATTTTGATATTAGCAATACTTATATAATAAATTATTATTATTTATTTTAATAATAAAAGAAAGTATGTTAAGATGAACTAAAGATTAGAAATGGTGTCTGGAAAGGAGCTATTTATGAGCACAGTTAAAAGAATTTATGTAGAAAAGAAACCTGAATATGCAGTTCATGCGAAAGAATTGAAAGGTGAATTAAGAACCTATCTTAATTTAAAAGAACTGGAAGATGTCAGAGTATTAGTTCGTTATGACATTGAAAATTTAAGCGAAGAAACTTATCAGAAGGCATTAGGAATTGTATTCTCTGAGCCTCCTGTTGATATATTATTTGAAGAAACATTTAAAAAAAATGACAAAGACAAAACATTCTCAGTTGAATATCTTCCTGGACAGTTTGACCAGAGAGCAGATTCTGCAGAGCAGTGTGTAAAATTATTAAATGAGACAGAAGAACCAATTATTCGTTCTGCAACTACATATGTTCTAAGTGGTGAAATTTCAGATGCAGATTTAGAACGTGTAAAAACATATTGTATCAACCCAGTGGATTCCAGAGAGACCGATGAAGTAAAACCAGAAACATTAGTACAGAATTTCGCTGACCCAGCAGATGTATTAATATTTGATGGCTTCAAGGATATGGAAGAAGATAAATTAAAAGAATTGTATGATTCATTAGGACTTGCAATGACATTTAAGGATTTTCTTCATATTCAGAAGTATTTTAATGGAGAAGAGAAACGTGATCCATCTATGACAGAGATTCGCGTATTAGATACTTACTGGTCTGACCACTGCCGTCATACAACCTTCTTAACAGAGCTTAAAAATGTTACTTTTGAAGATGGATATTACTTTAAACCTATCAAAGATTCTTATGATGATTATAAGAAGAACCACGACGAAATCTTTAAAGGAAGAGACGATAAATATGTATCCTTAATGGATATTGCACTATTGGCTATGCGTCAGTTGAAGAAAGATGGAAAATTAACAGATATGGAAGAGTCAGACGAAATCAATGCCTGCTCAATCGTTGTTCCTGTTGAAATAGATGGTAAAGAAGAAGAATGGTTAGTATTTTTCAAAAATGAAACTCACAACCATCCAACTGAAATTGAACCATTTGGTGGTGCTGCTACTTGTCTTGGAGGCGCAATCCGTGACCCATTGTCAGGCCGTGGCTATGTATATCAGGCAATGCGTGTAACTGGTGCAGCAGACCCAACAAAATCCTTAAAGGAAACATTGGAAGGAAAACTTCCTCAGAAGAAGATCGTAAAGGGTGCAGCAAGCGGTTACAGTTCTTATGGTAACCAGATTGGTCTTGCAACGGGCTTAGTAAATGAAGTCTATCATCCAAACTATGTAGCAAAGAGAATGGAAATTGGTGCTGTTATGGGTGCGGCTCCAAGAAGAAATGTAATTCGTGAAAACTCCGACCCAGGTGATATCATCATTTTATTAGGTGGTAGAACAGGACGTGATGGATGTGGTGGAGCAACTGGTTCTTCTAAGTCACATACAACAGAATCTATTCATACATGTGGTGCAGAAGTACAAAAAGGCAACGCACCTACAGAACGTAAAATTCAACGCTTATTCCGTAGAGAAGAAGTTAGCTCTATTATAAAAAAATGCAATGACTTTGGTGCAGGTGGTGTGTCTGTAGCAATTGGTGAGTTAGCAGACGGTTTACAAATCGATTTAGATAAAGTACCTAAAAAATACGCAGGTCTTGACGGAACAGAATTAGCAATCTCCGAATCTCAAGAGAGAATGGCAATCGTCGTAGATCCGAAAGACGTAGATAAACTTTTAGGTTATGCAGAAGAAGAAAACTTAGAGGCTGTATGTGTAGCAGTGGTAACAGAAGATAAAAGATTAGTGTTATCCTGGAGAGGCAAAGAAATCGTAAACATCAGCCGTGCATTCCTTGATACAAACGGTGCACATCAGGAAACAGATGTTACCGTTTCAATGCCCGATGAAAAAGCAAATTACTTCAACAAAGAAACAGATGTTACAGACTTCAAAGCAGCATGGTTAAAGAATTTAAGCGATTTAAATGTCTGCTCACAGAAAGGCTTAGTAGAAATGTTTGACAGCTCCATTGGTGCTGCAACCGTTACAATGCCTTACGGTGGTAAATATCAGTTAACACCAACTCAGACTATGATTGCAAAACTTCCTGTATTAAAAGGAAAATGTGATACCGTTACTATGATGAGTTATGGCTTAGACCCATATCTTTCAAGCTGGAGCCCATATCATGGTTCTGTATATGCGGTCGTTTCTTCCATTGCAAAAATCGTAGCAGCAGGCGGTGACATGACTAAAATCCGTTTCACATTCCAAGAGTATTTTGAACGTCTTGGAGAAGATGCAAAACGTTGGGGCGTTCCAATGGCAGCATTACTTGGTGCGTATGAAGCACAGATGAAATTCGGTCTTCCATCTATCGGTGGTAAGGACAGTATGTCAGGAACATTTAATGATATTGACGTTCCTCCAACACTTTGCTCTTTTGCAGTAGACGTTGCAAAAGTCGGTGATGTGGTAACTCCAGAGCTTAAGAAAGCTGGAAATACAATCGTATTATTTGAAATTGACAAAGATGAATATGACTTACCAGATTATCAGATGGTAATGGACTTATATGGAAAATTAACCAAACTTGGCAATGAAAAAGTGCTTGTTTCTGAATATGCAGTTGGATTTGGTGGAATTGCAGAGGCATTAAGTAAAATGGCATTCGGTAACAAACTTGGTGTGGATATGTGTCCTAAGTTTGATAAAGCAAAATTCTTTGCTCCATTATACGGTGCGATCGTAGCTGAGGTTGCAGAAGCGGACCTTGCAAAACTTGATGCAGCAGGCGTTAACTACACTAAGATTGCAAAAGTGCAAGAAGAAGCAAAATTCACTTGTGGCGATGTTACTATCACAATGAACGAAGCACTTGCAGCTTGGACCAATACACTTGAAAAAGTATTCCCAACTGTTTTTGAGGTAGCGCAGAAAGACGTTAAGATTGATACATTCGATGCGAAGACTGTTTACACAGCAAAGAATCAGATTGCAAAACCAAAGGTATTTATTCCAGTATTTCCAGGTACAAACTGCGAATATGATACAGCAAAAGCATTTGAGGCAGCTGGAGCAGAAGTAAAGACAGTCGTATTTAAGAATATGTCTGCACAGAATATTACAGATTCTGTGAATGCATTTGAAGCAGCAATTAAAGAATCTCAGATTATCATGTTCCCAGGTGGATTCAGTGCTGGTGATGAGCCAGACGGTTCCGCAAAATTCATCGCTTCTGTATTCCGTAACGTGAAGATTAAAGAAGCAACTAATGACTTGATTAAACAAAGAGATGGTTTAGCACTTGGTATCTGTAACGGATTCCAGGCATTGATAAAGTTAGGTCTTGTGCCTTACGGTGAAATCACTGATATTCAGGAAGATACACCAACACTTACAACTAACAGCATTGGACGTCATATCTCCAAATCTGTATATACTAAGGTTATGACAAATAAATCCCCTTGGTTACAGTTAGCAAAGCTTGGTGGAGTTTATTCCATCCCTGCTTCACATGGGGAAGGACGTTTCGTTGCAAATGATGCTTGGCTTAAGAAGTTAATTGAGAATGGCCAGGTTGCTACGCAGTATGTGGATGCTGATGGCAATGCAACAATGGACGAAGCATTTAATCCGAATGGTTCATATATGGCTATTGAAGGTATTGTAAGTCCAGATGGTCGAGTACTTGGTAAAATGGCTCACTCCGAACGTCGTGGAGATGGAGTTGCACTTAATATTTACGGAAATCAGAATCAGATGATATTTGAGTCTGGTGTGAAGTATTTTAAGTAAAAAGGCAGTTTAGTAATATATTGAGAATAGTTGTTAAGATGGACATAACCCCCCTTTACTAAAAACAGTAAAAGGGGGAGATCATAATAACAAACGAAAAAAAGTTTATATGACTATTTAAAGTCTGATTTTTAATATGCTCATCTCGTTAAATAATGTGTATTTACCCATATGTTTTGTTACATGGTTGTACCTATTTTATTTAGTGAAAAATTTTCTTGTTTCTTACACACAATATATAATCGACAAGGAGATTTTATTTTGTGGGCACTTATTTTGTAAGAGGCAATTATGATATCTAGTAGTTGCTGCTGTGTAAGTGATTCACCATCCATCCGAGTAACTCCTGAACCTAATATTGGTATACATACATCTTTTTGACCATAGTATTTATCAATCTCCTTCCAGAGTGTCGACAGACAATCAAGAAATTCATCACGGGACATTCGACCTAATCCATCCTTATCTAATTTTGCAAATGGCATTAATAAGTAGTCACCATTTGGTACTAACATACCAGATTCATATTTTTCGTTGTTTTGAAATGTAGATCTATCCTTTTCTGGTTTTAAATTTGCTTTTTTAATTAAACTTTGCATATTTTGTATTGGATATTTCATTAGGTACTGTCCACAGATAGAATCTGGATTAATATCGGAGGGAGAATCACCTACCCTCGTTGTAAAACATTCATCAAAAGGAATTACTTTTTTGCAATTTTGCATTTTGAATATATCTTTATATTTAATGTGAATGCTATAATTATGCTCTTTGATACAAATACTTTTTCGGATGAGGTAATATAGAATCTTTATTATTAGGGATAAGATAAGTACAGCAATAAAAGCTAAGCTACGAGTCAATATAATATTTACTTCATCTGAAATGGTTGCTATTAATTTGATATTTTGGAAAAATGATTCAGGGACAAATGTAAAAACTACACTAATTATCCCCAATGCCAATGTAAAGCTATGTTTTAACAATTTAAGCATATCCAAGCACCTGTTTTATATATGAATAGTTTCCAACCTTTTCGCCCTTATCATTTTTTATCCAAAAAGCTTGTGCAACTGATTCATAACCTTTCATATAAGAAGGGAACCATTTTGTTTCTTTCCGTAATGAGTTATAAAGAATAATGATATTATTATTATGTTTTTTTGCTTGTTCAAACTCATGTCGAAGGTAAGAGTAAGTGTTTATGTTGCCAACATCACTGTCTTTGCTAGGAGTAGAAGTATTCTGAACTTTGCATGGTTTTGAGCCGTTGGTATTTTGCTTATATGGAGTACAGCTACAGTTTTCTTTTGGGGCAGATGCTCTTGAACAACTACTGCCCGCTGTACGAGATGCGGTTTTATCTCCAACTATAAAAATAACAGCGGAAGATGCATTTATTTGTTGATTAAATTCTCGCTTTAAGTCACATGGGCGGCAATCTGGATCGTTTGATACACTGCCAGAAACTACTTGGGACATGTCTATAAAATCTACTTTATGCAGATTATCTCGTCCCCATTTGTTAAGTTTTTCAACGACATCTCGATCGCCATTATTAGCATAATCTGCACTAATATAAACGCGTTTGCTCATAATGTTTTCTCCTTTACATTTTGATTAAATACAATTCGATTAACTTGATTTTCTATATCTTGAGACTGGCACAAGGCCAGTCTCGCTTATTAAAATCGATTGGAAATTAGGCTGTAAAGCGTTTCCAAGGAATTCTTGCAGGATGTACATGTGAAAGAAAATTTACAATATCTCGTCTTCCATGGTAAGTTGGTATACCACGAGAATCCTGTGCCATTAGGACTGTTGGAATATTACCTAAGAGTCGGCTGAATTCAGAACGAGTTGTTTCACGAGAAGAACTATTAAGAACAAATGGTTTAACAGCTACAACTGCAAATGTTAAACCCTGTTCTTTAATTACAGCTGCATCAAATTGCATGTTTTTTCCTCCTTCCTAGTTTGATAATGAGAAAAAACTTTCAAAATGATTGCATTCAGCAGTAAAATATATTACAATTCAAGTTGGTGGTTGAATTTGCAGGATGCAAGTTCATTTTGAAAGAGCAGCTGAATAGGCTGCTTTTTAGTTAGCACTAAATATTAGAGAGTGCTAACTAAATTACATGATATCAAATAGTGTATTTGTAGTCAAGTAAAAATAGAGAAAAAATCACTAGAAATGAAAAAAATGAAACAAAAAGAACAATGTCATGAATTGACATAGAGAAAAAATCACATTATAATAGTATTGGAGTATAATATTAATAAATAATTATGAAAGTAGGTATTATAATGCTCATTGGTTTTGCGGTAAGCAATTACAGATCTTTTTATCAAAAACAAACAATTTCTTTTCTAGCTAGTAAGGTAGCTAGGCATAAAGAACATGTTACAGAAATAGGGAATAGAAAGATTTTGAAAAGCAGCTTAATATTCGGTGCAAATGCTGGTGGAAAAACAAACTTAATAAGAGCGATTAACTTTTCAAGGAATATTATTTTGGAAGGGTTGGATTCAGTCAATTTAAGTAAGAAACATTTTAGGATTGAGCGAGATGCATATAATCAACCAGGTGTATTTGAATATCGAATGATGGTAGGAGAAAAAGAATATTCCTATGGTATCGTAATTTCATATGCAAAAGCAGAGGTGATTTCTGAATGGCTTGTAAGAATTGAGAAAAGTGGGAGAGAAGTTGAAATATTCAATCGTATTGTTGATGAAAGTGGAAAAAGTAATGTAACAACAGAGATTAAATCTGGCTCAAAATTAGAAAAGATGAGAATGGAAATATATTTAGAAGATTTCGGGGAAAATATTTCAGATGTATTTCGAAAAAAAAGTATTTTGAGTGATATTGCCCAAAGAGGGAATGGAAAAGAAGGTATATTTGAAGAGATAACTTCTGTTTATGAATGGTTTAATCAAATCATTGTACTTTTTCCAAGTACAAGATATGAAGGAATCAATGAATTGGCAGCAAATTCACATAGAAGGAAATTCTTCTCAACAAAGTTGTTAAATTATGATACTGGCATTTGTAAGGTAGATAGCAAGAAGGAAGAGATGAATTTTGATAAAATCTTAGAAGGAGTTCCAAGGGAAGAAGCAGAAAAAATTAAGGTTATAGTATCAAATCAGACAAGTAAACATCCAGTGACAATGAGAATAAATGAACAAATATTTGATTTGCGGAAAGATGAAAATGGAAATATTATTTATAATAAAATTGTAATGGATCATGGAAATGCCGAAGAACAATTTGAGTATCAAGATGAATCGGATGGAACCAAACGCTTATTCGACTTAATTCCGCTTCTTGCAGATAATTGTAATGGAAGAGTAATTTTAATTGATGAAATTGATAGAAGCCTTCATACGAATTTAACAAGACGTTTTGTGAGTGATTTTTATCAGATGGCTAATAACAGGAATGTGCAGTTAATCACGACTACTCATGATTCACATTTATTGGATTTAGATTTATTAAGGCAAGATGAAATATGGTTTGTAGAAAGGCAGCCTGATCATAGTTCAAGGATGTACTCCTTAGATGACTTTAAGCAGAGATATGATAAGAAAATTGATAAAGAGTATTTAATTGGAAGATATGGAGCAATACCATTGCTATCACCTGATTTTGATATGGAGGAGTAATATGGTAAATAAGTACCGACTAGCTTCAACATCCTTTGAACGAAAAGAAGAGGATGAAAAGGTTGAAAGAAAAAAGATATATTTTTTGTCAGTTGAGGGAAATTTGACAGAAAAGCAATATTTTGAAGGAGTTTCAGCAAATCGCAACGAACTTGGTATAAAAGGAATAGTTGATGTGGAAGTGCTAAAAAGAGCAAGCAGTGATAATAATAGTGCTCCAAAATATGTAGTAGAATTGCTAGAAGAATGCGTAAGATTACGGGAATTAGGAGTTGAGAGTTTTACAGAGGATATTCCGAAAGAGTTTATTGAGAAATATGGAATGACGTTTGTGAAAGTTTTTTTAAAGAATCCAGATAAGTTGACAAGAAAACAAAGAAACTGTTTTATTACAGAGCTGCAAAAGATAGGATATGATATAAAATATCGAAAGCATATTCATACAATCCAAAAAGGAGAGGATGAATTCTGCGTATTAATCGATAAAGATAGGCATACACATTCTCTTAATAATTTGAAAGAAGTAATGGATTATTGCAGAGAAAAGGGATATCAATGTTATATTGCAAATCCTTGTTTTGAATTCTGGTTATTACTTCATCTTTCTGATGTAAAAACGGAATATAAAGAAAAAATGGATGAGATAAAGGAAAATAGAAAGATATCAAATAACCATACTTATGTAAGTCGTGAAGTATCAGAGAAGGCACATCATGGCAAAGGGGGGATTAATTTTAAAGATAATTATTTGCCATATGTAAGGGATGCAATGGAAAGAGCCAAAGAATTTGCATCAGATGAAGAAAGTTTAATTGAGCAAGTAGGGTGTAATCTGTGGAAACTTTTAGAAATGATGATGCAATATAACATAGATGTTTAATAACTTGCTATAGGAAACAAGTTTTTCAAGGTAGCAATTTTCCTCCATTTGTCCTATAATAATCCATAAGCAAATGGAGGTCATCTATGTCAGCGAAATACAAACAAATAATTAATAGTCGAATTTTTATTACTGCTATATTAGTTCTCATACAATTAACCTGGCTCGTAATCTTTTTTACCAATTTAACAAAGCATTATGCATTAATTAATGCACTGTTTACATTTCTAAGTGTTGCAATTGTGTTAATGATTATAAGTAAAGATGAAAATCCGGCATTTAAGATAGGATGGCTTATTATTATCATGATTTCACCGCTGTTTGGTGCGCTATTGTATCTTACGTCAGGAGATAAAAAGCCATCCAGAAAACTTCAAGCTACTATCAACAAAGAACATGTACGCTGGAGAGATGAGTTAAGGCAGGAGGAATTGGTACTAAATGAAGTTCGGGCATTGAGAGAACGAGCCGCAGGAACCTGTCAGTATCTGAATCATTTAAGTGGTTATCCAGTATACAAAAATACAGAGGTATTTTATTATCCAGTCGGTGAAAAAATGTATGAGAGTATGCTAGAAGAACTAGAAAAAGCAGAACATTTTATTTTTCTTGAATATTTTATCATCAGTGAAGGAATTATGTGGAACCGAATATTAGACATTCTTACCCGTAAGGCAAAAGAAGGTTTAGATGTTCGCCTTATCTACGATGACTGGGGCTGCTTAACGGTACTTCCACCAGGTTATGTTTGGGAGATGGAGAAGCGGGGCATTAAATGCATGTCATTTAATCACGTAGTACCGCTACTTTCTCTTGTTATGAATAATCGAGATCACCGGAAAATAATCGTAATTGACGGTCACACTGCATTTAATGGAGGAATTAATCTTTCGGATGAATATATTAATGAAAAGGAACGATTTGGACACTGGAAGGATACTGGTGTTAAGGTAATAGGTGAAGCGGTCTGGAATTTTACAGCTATGTTTCTTGAAATGTGGAATGCATTTAAAAAGACCGATGAGGAAGTAGATAAGTTTCGACCTCATGTACATCATAAGCAGCCTTTTGCCACAGATGGATATGTACAGCCCTTTGCAGATACGCCACTGGATGGGGAATCAGTAGCGGAAAATGTCTACTTGGAGATTATCAATCAAGCGAGACATTATGTTTACATCTTTACGCCGTATTTAATATTGGATAATGAAATGAAGACAGCACTATGTCTTGCTGCCAAACGTGGAGTGGATATTCGTCTGGTGACACCTGGAGTACCCGATAAGAAACTGACATACCGGTTAACCAGATCTAATTATATGCCGTTACTAAAGGCAGGTGTCAAAATCTATGAATATACGCCTGGATTTTTACATGCAAAAAGTTATGTATGTGACGATGAATTTGGTGTGGTAGGAACGATTAACATGGATTACCGCAGTCTATATCTTCATTTTGAGTGTGGAACGTTTTTTTACCGCTCGAAAGCCGTAAAAGACTTGAAACGAGATGCTATTAAAACAATAGAAGAGAGTCGTGAAGTATCGAAAAAGGATATTAAGTCAGGACTAATAGGTAGCTTGGTAAATGCTGTTTTACAAGTTCTGGCACCTCTATTTTAAGATAGATTGTAAACGTCAAATTGATTTTGGCGTTTCTTTTATTTATAGAAATAAGAAAATGTGGTACTATATTACAGGAAAAGAATCTAATAGGAGGTACAAAAGTGAAAAAACTGCTTATTTATATCAAGGACTATAAAAAGGAGTGTGTTTTAGGACCGCTTTTTAAACTTTTAGAAGCATCCTTTGAGCTGCTTGTGCCGTTAGTAATGGCGGCGATTATAGATGTAGGTATTGCTAATCAAGACAAACCTTATATTATGAAAATGTGCTTTGTGCTTATATTATTAGGCGTTGTGGGATTAGCCAGCTCAATCACAGCTCAGTATTTTGCGGCAAAAGCGGCAGTAGGTTTTTCTACAAAGCTTCGCTATGCATTGTTTGAACATATTCAGTCTTTATCTTTTACAGAAATGGATACCATCGGCACATCTACATTAATTACAAGAATGACAAGCGATATTAATCAGGTGCAGTCGGGAGTTAATATGGCATTGCGTCTGTTCCTTCGTTCGCCATTTATCGTTTTTGGTGCTATGATTATGGCGTTTACCATAAATGTGAAAGCAGCACTGATATTTGTAATCACGATTCCAGTGTTATCAATGATCGTATTTGGCATAATGAAAATCACAATTCCAATCTATAAAAAGGTACAGTCAAGCCTTGATGATGTATTGGGAAAAACCAGAGAAAACCTGACTGGTATTCGTGTCATTCGTGCATTTAATAAGCAGGATGACGAAATTGCCCAGTTTGATGAAAAGAATCAGACATTAACCAACTGGCAGGTATTTGTAGGTAGAATTTCAGCACTTACGAATCCTCTTACTTTCATTGTGGTGAATGTTGCAACAGCAGCACTTTTGTGGACAGGAGCCATTCGTGTTGATACTGGTATTATCACACAAGGTGAACTGATTGCCCTAGTAAACTATATGTCACAGATTCTAGTGGAGTTAGTGAAGTTAGCCAACTTGATTATCCTTGTGACAAAAGCTTTGGCATGCGCCAATCGTGTTGAATCAATTTTGTCAACGGAATCTTCCATGGAACTTTACGAGAAAGTTGAAGGCTCGGAGAGTGCGCAAAATCAAAAGGACAATTCTGAATATATCGTAGAATTTAATCATGTCAGTCTAACTTATAAAAATGCAAGTGAAGAATCCCTTACGGATATTGATTTTAAAGTAAAACGTGGTGAAACCATAGGAATCATCGGAGGTACTGGCTCAGGAAAATCTTCTCTTGTAAATCTGATTCCGAGGTTTTATGACGTTACGAAAGGAAGCGTTCGAATTAATGGAAGAGATGTAAGAACCTATTCTTTACAAGCATTACGTGAACAGATTGGAACTGTACTGCAAAAAGCAGTATTATTTAAAGGAACAATCAGAGAAAATCTGTTATGGGGAAAAATCGATGCCACAGAAAAGGAACTAATGGAAGCAATTGAAGCATCTCAATCAAAAGAATTTGTAGAACAAAAGGAAGGCAAGCTGGATTTTCTTATCGAACAGGGTGGAAGAAACCTATCAGGAGGACAGAAACAGCGTTTAACGATAGCACGTGCCTTAGTTCGGAAACCGAAGATTTTGATTCTGGATGATAGTGCGTCTGCACTTGATTTTGCAACAGATGCCAGACTTAGAAAAGCGATTCGCAATCTGCAAAAAGAACTGACCGTATTTATTGTGTCACAGCGTGCTGCTTCCATACAGTTTGCAGATAAAATCATTGTGTTAGATGATGGCTGCGTCGCTGGAATTGGTACTCATGATGAATTGCTTGAAAAGAACGAAGTATATCAGGAAATCTATTATTCCCAGTTTCCAAAGGAGGCGAAATAAGGATGGATAAGAAGAAAAATCAGAAAGAAACGTTTATAAAAGTACTGAAATATGTAAAAAAGTATTGGGGTTTCGTTGTACTTTCCTTAGTATTTGCGGCAGTATCTGTTGCATTCTCTTTGTATATACCAATCCTTACAGGCAGAGCCATTGATCAGATAGTGGGAAAGGGAAATGTGGATTTTGTTGCTGTATTAAAAATAATAAAACAAATCATTGTTGTGATTGGGATAACTGCTCTTGCACAGTGGATCATGAATGTCTGTAACAACAGAATTACGTACCATGTCGTGCAGGATATTCGTGCAGAAGCGATTCGTAAAATAGAAATTCTTCCATTAAAATACGTAGACACAAAATCATCTGGTGAAATAGTAAGTCGTGTCATCGCAGATGTTGATCAGTTTGCAGATGGCTTACTCATGGGATTTACACAGCTTTTTACAGGACTTATTACGATATTTGGGACTCTCGGATTTATGGTGTCAGTAAACATAAAAATTACTTTTGTAGTGGTAATTATTACACCAGTTTCTCTAGTAGTAGCTAGTTTTATTGCAAAAAGCACCTATTCTATGTTTAAGCTGCAATCGGAGACAAGAGGAGAACAGACGGCTTTTATTGATGAAATGGTTGGAAACCAGAAAGTAGTACAGGCTTTTTCTCATGAAGATGAGTCTTTAGAGAAGTTTGCAGAAATTAATGACCGTCTACAGAAATGTTCTCTACGTGCTATTTTCTATTCCTCCTTGGTAAATCCAAGTACTAGATTTATCAATAGCCTTGTGTATACTGGAGTAGGAATCACAGGCGCATTTTCTGTTATCCGAGGAGGTCTTACTGTTGGACAGCTTTCCTGCTTTCTAAGTTATGCAAACCAGTATACAAAACCATTTAATGAAATTTCTGGCGTTGTAACAGAACTTCAGAATGCATTGGCATGTGCAGGCAGAATATTTGAACTAATCGAAGAAGAACCTGAGATACAGGAAGAGGAAGATGCTATCATTCTTTCTGATGCAGATGGCAATGTAAAATTGGAGCACGTTGATTTTTCTTATGTACCAGAACGTGAACTGATCAAAGATTTAAATCTTCAAGTAAAGCCAGGAGAGAGGGTTGCAATTGTTGGGCCAACTGGTTGTGGAAAAACTACGGTAATCAATCTATTAATGCGGTTTTATGATGTAGATAAAGGTGCAATTAAAGTGGATGATCAAGATATCAAGACAGTGACTAGAAAGAGCCTTCGTGCTAGCTATGGCATGGTGTTACAAGAGACTTGGTTAAAGGCAGGAACCATTCGTGAAAATATTGTGATGGGAAAACCTAATGCTACAGATGAAGAAGTGTTAGAAGCAGCAAAAGCCTCACACGCATACAGTTTCATTAAACGTCTACCGAATGGATTTGAAACGATTATTTCGGAGGATGGGGGCAATTTGTCACAAGGGCAGAAACAGCTCTTATGCATTACAAGAGTTATGTTGTGTCTTCCTCCAATGCTGATTCTAGATGAAGCAACTTCTTCTATTGATACAAGAACCGAGATAAAGATTCAGGAAGCATTTGCAAGGATGATGAAGGGACGAACCAGCTTTATCGTAGCTCATCGTTTGTCTACAATTCGCGAGGCAGATATTATCCTGGTTATGAAGGATGGTAATATTATTGAACAAGGGAACCATGAAAGCTTGTTAAAGAAAAACGGCTTTTATGCGAATTTATATAT
>DBKX01000229.1:0-6740 GCA_002297865.1 Lachnoclostridium sp. UBA739 | reverse complement strand
CAATTCCAGGCTTAGTAAAATTTCTCAGTACAAAACTTGTATTCACAAAAAACAGGTGTTATACTAGAACAAGTTAAATAAACAGAAAGAGATGCGATTAATATGAAGATAGGACGTAATGATCCATGTTGGTGTGGCAGTCATAAAAAGTATAAAAGCTGTCATTTAGCATTTGATGAAAAGATTAGAGAATATGAAGAAAATGGAGCGATAGTTCCAACACATGATATGATTAAGACACCAGAACAGATTGAAGGAATCCGCAAAGCGGGTGAGATTAATACAATGGTTCTTGATAAAGTAGAACAATATGTAAAAGAAGGTGTCACAACAGACGAATTAGATAAAATTGTTCACGATTACACAATCGAGCTAGGTGCTATACCAGCTTGCTTAGGGTATTGTGGTTATCCAAAGAGTGTTTGCACGTCAATTAATGAAGTGGTTTGTCATGGAATACCAGATCCAAAACGTGTGTTAAAGAGTGGCGACATTATCAATATTGACTGTACAACAATATACAATGGATATTATGGAGATGCATCTCGTATGTATTGTATCGGTGATGTTGACCCAGAAGTTCGTAAATTAGTAGAAGTAACAAAAGAATGCCTGGAATTAGGTCTCAAAGAAGCAAAACCATATAGTTTCCTTGGAGATATTGGATACGTGATTAATGAACATGCTACAAAACATGGTTTCACAGTAGTTCGAGATATTTGCGGACATGGTTGTGGTGTTGATTTCCATGAAGAACCTTATGTAAGCCATATTGGTAACCGAGGAGAGGACATGCTGATTGTACCTGGTATGACATTTACCATTGAACCAATGATAAATATGGGTGTAGCGGAGTATTATGAGGACGAAGAAGATGGATGGACCATTTCTACTGCTGATGGAAAACCTTCCGCACAGTGGGAATATACAATTTTAATTACGGAGACAGGAGCTGAGATTCTGTCTAGATAATAAAGCTTTGAGACTGTATTGTAATTACAATACAGTCTTTTTTATATTTGTTATTTCTTCTGCAATGGGGTATAATTGTGAAAGACGGTTACTGTTTTTAGGAGGTAAGTATGTATAAGAGAAATATGGGAGAATATTTAAAGGATGCGAAATCCGCAGTAGAAGATGCCGTAAATACCGGTGATTATCGGGAATTAAGTAATAGATTAGGGAATCTAGCAGGTGATGCCATTCATGAATTGAATCGCGCGACAGGTTCATTTTGTGGGCATAAGGATGAGTTTGATAAGAATGTACCACCATTTGGGAAAGAAAATCGAGACTTTTATAATCAAGGCATGCCTGGGCAAGATGGATTTTCTGGCAGAATGAAAGATTACGCTAGACAGCAGAAACAAAAATATAAAGAACAGTATAGACAAGATAGAAATAATTACAGACAGCAGTACACTCAAGACAGAAATAATTGCAGGCAGCAGTATCGCCAAAATAGAACATATGCAAAAAGCAATCCTGTCGTCTATTCCAATACAAGAACAATGAGAGTGCCTAAGGTAAAAGTAAAGGGAAGAGTATCATCTGTTTTATATACAGTATTTGGCTCTCTAGGTTTAGTTGGTTTTGGTATTACAGCCTTAGTGATGTTTTGTATATGGGCAGGAGCAGGGTTTACAGGCGGTCCTTTACAAATCCTGGCTATTATATTTACAGGTGTAACATTGGGAAGCATCTTTATGTTAAAGGTTGGTTTAAAACAAGGAAAGTTTGTGAATCGTTTTGGAATATATCAATCTTTATTAAGCAAGAATAAGGTCTGTGAAATAAAACGAATGGCTGAGTATGTGAACAAGTCAGAAAGTTTTGTAGTGAAAGAGTTACAGAAAATGATGGCATTTAATATGTTTCGAGATGCACATTTTGATGACAAGAAGACATGCTTTATGTTAGGTGATGATATTTATGAGCAGTACCAAAATGCAGAAAAAAGCCTTAGAGAACGTGAAGTGGAGCAGAAGAAGCAGAAGGAAGAACAAGCAAACAAGGTTGTCAATGAAGAACTTGAAAAAGCAATTTCAGAAGGCCGTACTTATATTCAGCAGCTTAGAAAGGCCAATGATGATATACCAGGAGAAGAAATCAGTAGAAAATTGGACAGGCTGGAAACGGTTATCAGTAAAATATTCGTATGCGTAGAGAGACATCCTGAAAAGCTTTCAGAAATCAGAAAGTTTATGCAATACTATCTTCCGATTACGATAAAACTTGTCAATGCATATAAGGAATTCGATTCACAGCCCATTCAAGGTGAAAACATAAAGAATTCAAAAGCAGAAATTGAGAATACTTTAGATACAATCGATTTAGCATTTGAAAAATTATTAGACAGTTTATATGAAGATGAGGCAATGGAAGTTTCCTCCGATATTTCTGTATTAAATGCGTTATTTGCACAAGAAGGGTTAACAAAAAAGGATTTTGATTTAAAGGATAAAAAATAGATAGGAGGAGTAATATGAGTGATGAATTTAACATGGATAATCCAACACCAACTTTAACATTTGAACCATTTGGAGCAGAAACAAAGCAGGAGATAGTGGCAGAGCCTGAAAAGGAAAAACCAGCAGTTGAGGAACCTTCTTTAACTCCAGAAGAGCAGAAGATGGTAGATGATTTTGCAAAGCAGATTGAGCTAAGTAATAGCAATATGATTTTACAGTATGGTGCAGGTGCCCAGAAGAAAATTGCTGATTTCTCCGAAACAGCCTTGAACAATGTAAAATCAAAAGATTTAGGCGAAATTGGTGAGATGCTTAGTGGTGTTGTAACAGAGCTTAAGAGTTTTGAAATAAAGNNAAAAGGGAAAATTCCTTGGTTTCTTCAAAAGCAAAGCAAACAAAATTGAAGCCATGAAAACAAAGTACAACAGTGCAGAAAAGAATGTAAATCAGATTTGTGAAGCACTAGAAGCACATCAAGTCCAGCTTTTAAAAGATGTTGCTATGTTAGACAAAATGTATGAAATTAACAAAACATATTTTAAAGAATTATCCATGTACATCTTAGCAGGTAAGAAAAAGCTACAGGAAGTGCAGACGACAGAACTTCCCGCATTAGCAGAAAAAGCACAGCGTACAGGACTTCCAGAAGACGCACAGGCAGTGAATGATATGACAAGCCTATGTAACCGCTTTGAAAAGAAAATTCACGATTTGGAATTAACTAGAATGATAAGTATTCAGATGGCTCCACAGATTCGTCTGGTACAAGGAAACGATACCTTAATGAGCGAAAAAATTCAGTCTACTATTGTGAATACAATTCCTCTATGGAAGAGTCAGATGGTATTAGCACTTGGGGTTACGCATTCAGAGCAGGCTGCAAGAGCACAAAGAGAAGTTACAGACATGACCAATGCCTTACTTCGTAAGAACGCAGAGACTCTTAAGATGGCAACCATCGAAACGGCAAAAGAAAGCGAACGTGGCATAGTCGATATGGAAACGCTTAAAATAACCAATGAATCTCTGATTACAACGCTAGATGAAGTGCTTCGTATACAGACAGAAGGAAAGCAGAAACGAAAAGAAGCGGAAGTGGAACTGAATCGTATGGAAGCTGAATTAAAGAATAAGTTATTAAATTTGAATTCACATTAGGTAAAAAAGGTGGCATGTATAGCAGTTCGAAAGAATGTTATACATGCCTTTTATTAACATCACCATTTGTAAATCTCCCAATCTAATGCTATAATAGATAAGAATTTTGAAAAGAGGATAGGCTAGTTAAAGGAGGTCTTTTGATGAGAGTCGAGAGAATAGCGTGTGGTAGCGTTAACTGTTTCCTTGTAGAGGATGGAGATGACGCGATATTAGTTGATACAGGCACTCTTCGTTACAGAGACAAAGTAGATAAGGCGTGTGAACAGGTTAACTTAAGTTTAATTGTTTTGACACACGGACATATCGATCACGTTCAGAATGCGCAATATTTATCAAAAAAATATCATGTTCCAATTGCAATACATAAATTGGATTATGCACTCACAAAAGACAACTTTTTAGAGCCATTATACGCACATACCTTTTGGGGGAAAATACTTCTTTATTTTTCAAAGTTAAGCACGAAGAAAGAAAGGATAGAACCATTTCCTTGCAATATATTTTTAAAAGAAGGTATGGAACTGAAAGAATATGGTGTGGATGCAACCATTATTCGTCTGACCGGACATACCAAAGGCTCAATTGGCCTAAAAATTGGAACCAGTGATTTTATCGTTGGCGATGCACTTATGAATATAGGAAAACCCTCTGTAGCTAAAATCTATGGCGACTATCAGAAAGTAAAACAAAGCGCCCAGATAATAAGTCAAAGCGGAGGAAGAATGATTCACTTTGGACACGGAAAAAGCGTACAGAATCGGTTATGGAAGGCGTAAGTCCTATAGAATGTGGAGTACGTAAGTTACAAGATCAGCTAGTTAGGTGACAACATGAATAGACAGAATGAATTAAAATTATTTTACAATGATATAAAATACGTTACTAGAAGTTTGAAAAAGGACAGCGAGGCACTTTGCTGCTTAATAGCATCAAATACTAAGCAGTACAAGCTGAGAGAACCTCGTGAAATAGAGGCATTTATGAAAGATGAGGAAAAGAGGCTTAGTGAGTTAAAACAAATCGTTCACCAGCTTCATAAAATGGCAAAAAGGGGAAAGCAGAAATTTCACATCAAGGAATGGAAAAGCTTTAAGGAACTGGATGATTTGTTAGAATCGAACCTTGGAATATCGGAAGAATTAAAGCCATCTGCGTTGTGGTTTAAAGCGTCAAATTATGACGAAATTTACGATATTTTAGACGAAGCCCAGACAAAAACAGAAGATACTATTAAGAGTAGAAAGAGAATTTTTAAGGTGTGGAGCGAAGACGTGCTTCTGGCTCATAATGTTCGCTTTACGATTGAATATGTGGATATGTTGGGGAAAAGCAGCAAATACTTTAATACAAATTTCTGGAAATATAGAAAGATTCTGAAGAATTTATTTATCGAAGATGAATCCTTATATTCTGATGAGGAAATCAAATTATTAAAGAAAAACGTTGCAACTATGACCGAAAATGATAACTGGTTATTTTTTAAAAAAAGAAGAATTACAGAAGTATTAGGTGAGAATTATATTGGTAAAGAAACTGATTTTAATCAGATTCGAAAAAATTACGATAAATTTTATTCCTGGCTGCTAAAACAACCAGAAGAAAGTCAAATTACGTTGGAGAATTTTCCAGAGTATTGTGAATATGTTCGTGAATTGCAAAAAACAGAATATATGGATTATTTTCAAAAACTGCATGAGTTCATTCCTTTTTTTAATTCAGATATTGTATATAATATGGAATTTGCAAAGCTTGAACAGCAAATTATGGACTATCGCAATGCACTAAAAGTAATTCACAACCAGTATGGAATTTCTTATTTTGAGGAAGTGAAAGAAGTATCGACGTTTGATAAGTGGAACAAGCTTATTCAGAGAGTGCTGGACAAGGAGAATTGGCTGAAGGAAAAGAAGAAAGACATTGATGACGTATTCGGAGAGAGCTATGAAGGAATCAGTACAAATTGGGAAAAGATGAAAGACTGTATACTTGAATCATCCATTGAAATTAATGGAATTCCAGAGAGACGAATTAAGAGATATGGTTTTATGATAAAAGAAATAGAGGAACCGAATGAGACTTTTAAATCTATTGATGAGGCTATTAACTGGATACTGGAAAGAGAAACGTCAGTTGCTGTATCTGATATTATCAAACGATGCAGTAAAATGCTTGGACAAAAAAGAACTACAGTAAAATTAAAGAAAGAAATAGAAGAATTCATACAAACATCTTTACCCGAAGGTTATTGTTTGGACGGTGATTTTGTAGTAGTTTCTGACAATGGGAAACTTAATTTCTATATTGCGGCAGATAAGGAGAAACGTGACATAGAAACTGTATCCAGTCAGGAGATGATGTTTGGAATTATGCAGGTTATTAAAGTAGAAGAGGAAATGACATTAGATAATCTGACAAAGCTGTTTTCTAAGCTTCTAGGTTATCCAAGGAGAACGAAAAACTTGCAGTTACATGTGGAAAATGCAGTGAAACAACTAAAAAATAATGGTAGAATTGTTAGAAAAAGCGGCGGCTGGACTTTGCTAAAAAATTAAAGACTGTTCATACTATCTATTGTAACGTGAAACGTTTCTAGAATCATTCTAGAACCTCTTTTCTAAGAAAGGAGCGTATCATGGATAGTGAAATCGCAATTGCAACAGTTCCATGTCAACAATGGAGTGAACCCTATGATTTGGCAAAAGCATTAAAAGAGGGAACAATTTTCCCAGAACTTAATAAGCCATTTTATATGGGAGGTGATGATAATGTCCGATAGACAGACATTATTACAGAAAATTAATGAAGCAAGTTTTGCAGTAGTGGATGCCACCCTATATCTGGATACTCATCCAACAGATACGGAGGCTCTTTCATACTTTAAAAGAGTAATGAATGAGCGAAAAACAGCCATGGCTGAGTTTGAAGAAAAATATGAGCCTCTTATAGTGGATTGTGTAAAACCCAATGAGAACAATAAAACAGGACATGCCACGAATTATCCGGCAAAAGAACATTGGACCTGGGCGGACGGACCGATACCATGGGATAATGTAGAGTAGAACTAAGTTTAGGCGGAAGGAGAATTCGTTTATGTGGAATTATGAAAAA
>DBKX01000298.1:11382-11971 GCA_002297865.1 Lachnoclostridium sp. UBA739 | reverse complement strand
CAACACTTGACATAGAGCCAAAAAGAAGGTGCTGTACAACAATGTCGTAGAGCACCTTCTTTCTATTGCCAATTATTTATTTTCCATCTTTTTAATTGCTGCCCCTAAGAAACCAGCAAATAAAGGATGTGGTCTGTTTGGTCTTGATTTGAACTCTGGATGTGCCTGAGTAGCTAAGAACCAAGGATGTGAATCGATTTCGCACATTTCTACAATACGTCCGTCTGGTGATAAACCTGATAAATTCAAGCCGCCTTTTTGCAAGTCTTCACGATAATAGTTATTCACTTCGTAACGATGTCTATGTCTTTCGTGAATTTCGTGTGCATTATATACAGAATGTGCAAGAGAACCGTCTTGAAGGATACAAGGATAAGAACCAAGTCTTAAAGTACCACCAAGGTCTTCTACTCCGTCTTGTTCAGGCATTAAGTGAATTAATGGGTGTGTAGTAGAAGGGTTTAGCTCAACACTATGTGCGTCAGTAAAGCCTAGTACATGTCTTGCAAATTCAACGATTGCAAGCTGCATTCCCAAGCATAAGCCTAAGAAAGGAACGTTATTCTCTCTAGCATATTTAATAGATGTA
>DBKX01000298.1:3362-11347 GCA_002297865.1 Lachnoclostridium sp. UBA739 | reverse complement strand
CGGTCACCAAAGCCGCCAGGAACGATAATTCCATCAACATCGCCTAAAAATTCTTCTACATTTTCAGGTGTTACATCATCGGATGGAACCCATTTTATATTAACGCTTGCATTGTGGGCAACTGCACCATGTTTTAAAGCTTCCACAACACTGATATATGCATCATGTAATGCTGTATATTTACCAACCAAAGCAATAGTTGCTTCTTTTTCTGGATGCTTAAGAGCATGTACCATGTCTTCCCATTCTTTTACATCCGGTTTTGGACAATCTAAATGTAGACACTCACATGCAATGTCTGCAAGATGTTCTTTTTCCATAGCAAGTGGAGCTTCGTAAAGAGTTTCCACATCTAAGTTCTGCATAACATGTTTTGCAGGTACATTACAGAACAACGCAATTTTATCTTTAATCTCCTGTTCCAAAGGAACTTCTGTACGGCATACGATAATATCTGGCTGAATACCCATTCCCTGGAGTTCTTTTACACTTGCCTGAGTAGGTTTTGTTTTGATTTCACCAGATGCCTTAAGATAAGGAATCAAGGTTACATGAATTAAAATGGCATTTTCTCTTCCGACATCATGCTGGAATTGACGGATGGATTCTAAGAATGGCTGGCTTTCGATATCACCAACAGTTCCACCAACCTCAATAATAGCAATTTGTGTGTCTTCACATCCATCATTGCGATAAAATCTGCTTTTGATTTCATTTGTTATATGAGGAATTACTTGAACAGTACCTCCACCAAAGTCACCTCTACGCTCTTTGGATAATACGGACCAGTAGATTTTACCAGTTGTAACATTGGATTGTTTTGTAAGGCTTTCGTCGATAAAACGCTCATAATGACCGAGATCTAAATCTGTTTCTGCACCATCATCTGTAACAAAAACTTCACCATGTTGTATTGGATTCATTGTTCCTGGGTCAATGTTGATATAAGGGTCAAATTTCTGCATGGTAACTTTATACCCACGCATTTTAAGTAAACGTCCTAAAGAAGCTGCAGTTATACCTTTTCCTAATCCAGAAACTACGCCACCTGTTACAAAGACATATTTCACAGACATTTTATTTCCTCCTTGGCTGTACATCTTACAAATGTTTCTATTATTTCTTAATACTTACTTAGTATCTATATTTCCGTAAAAAATATAACTGTTCTATTATAACCTCCAATATAGAAAAAATCTAGTTGAAAATGAAAAAAATTTAGAGAAAGTTAAGATAATAGCATATTGATTTATGGTTAAACTACATTTATAATGGGAATATCGCAAAGGAGGTTGAATATGGATAACCGAATGTACAATGGCAATAACGGCAATAACAATAGAGGAAACGATAATCGCAATGGGAATGGTCAGAATAATAAAAATAATAATGGCAAGAACAATCCTCGTTCCGGTATCATTATGTGCCTTGTGTTAGCAATTGCAGTATTTTTAGGATTCTCACTAATGACTTCAAAGTTTGAAGAGATGACGAACATAGAGGTTGGTTATGATGATTTCCTTTCCATGCTCGATCATGGAGAAGTCAAATCAGTTGTACTTACAAGTACTAAAATTAAATTTACTCCATTGGAACAGAAGCACAGTTTTAATATTACTTATTATACAGGAAGAATTGGCAGTGATTTGACATTAGTTCAGAGACTTGATAAATCGGGTGTTCCGTTTAAGGCGGAGATACAAGATACAAGTTCTAGTATTATTAATGCTTTCTTAATATATGTATTTCCACTCCTGTTTTTCTGGGTGGTAATCTGGTTCTTTTATCGTAAGATGTCCAAAAATGGTGGCGGTGTTATGGGAGTTGGTAAAAGCAACGCCAAAATTTATGTGGAAAAGGAAACAGGGGTTACATTTAAAGATGTAGCAGGACAAGAAGAAGCGAAAGAGTCTATGACTGAACTTGTAGATTTCCTTCACAATCCAGGAAAATATACTCAGATTGGTGCAAAGCTTCCAAAAGGAGCTTTATTAGTTGGACCTCCTGGAACAGGTAAAACTTTGCTTGCCAAAGCAGTAGCTGGTGAAGCAAATGTTCCATTCTTCTCCTTATCCGGTTCTAGTTTTGTTGAAATGTTTGTTGGTGTCGGTGCGTCCAGAGTGCGTGACTTATTCAAACAGGCACAGCAGATGGCACCTTGTATCATATTTATTGATGAAATTGATGCAATTGGAAAGAGCAGGGATTCACAGTATGGTGGCGGTAATGACGAAAGAGAACAGACTTTGAACCAGCTGTTAGCAGAGATGGATGGATTTGATTCCTCGAAAGGTCTTGTTGTATTAGCTGCAACCAATAGACCTGAAGTATTAGATAAAGCATTACTGCGTCCAGGTCGTTTTGATAGAAGAATTATTGTTGACAAGCCTGACTTAAAGGGCAGAATTGATATATTAAAAGTTCATGCAAAAGATGTCCGTATGGATGATACAGTTGACTTTGAAGCAATTGCACTTGCAACATCTGGTGCAGTTGGCTCGGATCTTGCCAATATGATTAATGAAGCTGCAATTATGGCAGTGAAAGCCCGCAGACATGCAGTATCACAGGCAGATTTATTTGAAGCGGTTGAAGTAGTTATCGCAGGTAAAGAAAAGAAAGATCGTATTTTAGGCAAGGAAGAAAAGAAAATCGTTGCATCTCATGAAGTTGGACACGCATTAGTAGCTGCTTTACAGAAAAATGCAGAGCCAGTGCAAAAGATTACAATTGTACCAAGAACAATGGGAGCATTAGGTTATGTTATGCAGGTTCCAGAAGAAGAAAAGTATCTGATGAGTAAGAAAGAGATGATAACAGATATTACAACATTCTGTGGTGGGCGAGCGGCAGAGGAAATCTGTTTTGATTCCGTAACAAGTGGTGCTTCAAATGATATTGAACAGGCTACAAAACTTGCTCGTGCAATGGTAACGCAGTATGGTATGTCAGATCACCTTGGATTTGTCGGTTTAGAATCAGTTCAGAACCGTTATCTAGATGGACGTGCCGTTATGAATTGCAGTGAACAGACTGCTAGAGAAATTGATAAAGAAGTTCATGATATTATCGAAGAATGCTATAAGAATGCCAAGAAAATGCTTGAAGAAAATATTGATATACTGAATGAAATCGCAGAATATCTGTTTGAAAAAGAGACTATAACAGGAAAACAGTTTATGGAAATTTACCATAAAATTAAGGGAGATGTAGAGTCAGAAGAAGATAAAACAGATGAAACTGGGGATTCAGAAAATGCAAGTCATTTAGAAAACTCAAGTGAATCAGAAGGCGTAGAAGATAATAATTTAAATTAATATGGTTAAAGTAAAATAAAAATGTAGAGGATGATATTTGAGTGCGAATATCATCCTCTACATTTTTATATTAAGAGTTATTCTGAAATCGATTTTAGAATTTGGTTATATTATCAATTCTTATATTTAAATTGTAAAACAAAAAAAAATTAATTTTGCTTTCGAAGAAAAATACTATATACTGAAATTAGGAATACTTTTAGATAAAGACTCCTAACTATTTACAATAGATTTTAGACTATGGAGAATAGAAAATAAGGAGGTGAGATAAATGAAATACATAAAAAAACCTGCTAAAAAGTATGAACCTGGTTTTTGTGCAGCATGTGGAGGAAATTGTGACAACAGATGTAAAGATCAGTGTGTTGTTGTTCAAGCTTAGTCGATAGTAAGGATGGTACATATTGAGGTATTTAATTGTTCCGAAACAAAAGTTTGAGTTTGGGTATTGTCTTGTCTGTGCAGGAAATTGTCATAATGACTGTACAAGACAAGATGTCTGCCAGCTTGATTTGTCAAAACAAAGGTAAAGGAGTGAAAAAGAATGAAATATATTAAAAGTCCAGCTTCAAAATACGTTTTAGGTTTTTGTAACGTATGTACAGAAAACTGTCATAATGACTGTGGCAGCCAAAAAGGTTGTGGATATTGCGCATCCTATACAAGCAAATAAATTTTAGTGTGGGAGGAAGCGATATGATGCGATATATTATTCATAACAAAAAGTTTGAAGAAGGTTATTGTGTCATTTGTTCAGTTGTCTGTAACAATAACTGCACAAAAGTCTGTCCAGTAAATTGTATCTATAATGGCAACCAAGAAGAGCCTTCAGAAGAATAGCCTGTTGGTGTTTGATAGAATGGAGGTTCATGGATGCGCTATATTATAAAGGGAAGCAGAAAGGTTACGATGGGTTTGTGTTATTGCAGTAATTGTGATAACTGCAAGGAACAGTGCGGGAGACAGTGCATGAGATATTCGTAAACCGAAACTCCGGTATATATGGAGGGACTGTATGAAGTATATAATAAAACCAAAACAGTATCGACAAGATTACTGCTATTGTTCACAGTGTGATTACTGCTCTATTGACTGTAGAAGTAAATGCGGTACGTACACTTCAAGTAAAAAATAACCATGTATCTAGTATAGAGTGTGCTAAGAAGTATGCTCTATACTAGAATGCATTAAGGAGGAGAAATGATGAAGTATATTATTAAACCTGCTTCACAAGGCAGATGGATGTGTTACTGTTCGGATTGTAATGTTTGTGAAAACTGTGGATACTGCTCTGTATATAAAGATTAATAAGCAGAGTAAGGAAAATGAATTACATCGTTGAAACCAAGGGGGATATGGTTTGAAAAAGTCAAAATACAATAAGATTATTAATCTTGAAGATGGAAAAACAATTGCATTTAATAGTGTAACATGTGCGTTGGCAGAAGTTGATGCAGAATTTTTAGATACACTTGAAAATATTGAAAACATAAATGTGGATGAACTTACTCCAGAGAAAAAAGAATTAATCGATAATATGATGGAAGGAAATTTCATTGTTGATGACATGCTTGATGAACTGAAACTTATTAAATATAGAAATTACAGTGGTAAATTCAGTTCTAGTGGAATAGGCCTTGTAATTGCACCAACGCTGGCATGTAATTTCGCCTGTCCATATTGTTATGAAACTGCTAAATCCGGCATTATATCGAAAGAGGTTCAAGACAGCCTGCTTGAAATGATTGAAGATACGGCAAAGCATAAGTACGATGTAGATATAACCTGGTATGGCGGAGAACCATTAATTGCAAAAGAAGTCATATTTGACTTTTCAAAAAGGGCAATCGAGATATGCGAACGTGAAGGTGTTAGATATGGTGCATATATTGTTACCAATGGCTACTTAATTGACGAGGATGTAATCAGTAAAATGAAAGAAGCACATATTACTGGTGTTCAGATAACTGTAGACGGACCACCTTCTATACATAATACAAGACGAATTTTGAAAAACAGTGATGAACCAACATTTGACCGTATTATTCATAATGTAAAGCTGTTAATGGAGAATGGAATTACCAATATTGCAATTCGAATCAATGTAGATAAAACCAATGTCAATCATGTGGAAGAGCTTTTAGATATTCTGGAAAGAGAAGGAGTTAAAGATGTTGTAGTAAATCTTGGACATGTAAGTGCTTACACTGAGGCATGTAATGGTGTAACAGATAGTTGCATGGATACAGAAGAGTATGCGGCTCAAGACAGTAAATATCAGAAAATTTTACACGAAAGAGGATACCAGATCTCAGGAAGATATCCATTCTATCCAAGTATCAAAGCAAATTATTGCTGTGCGGATCATGTGAGTGCATATGTAATTGATCCAGAAGGATATATGTATAAGTGCTGGAATGATGTTGGAAACCAAAAACGTGCAGTTGGTAATGTTTGTACCATCAAAGATAAAATGGACGACAAAATGTTTGCGATGAATTTAGAGTACATTATGTGGGGACCATTTGAACATGAAAAATGCAGAGAATGCGATATTCTGCCTATATGTATGGGAGGATGTCCATACAAAGGAATTACAGGAAATGAGCCTTCTTGTGAAAAGTGGGTATACAATCTGGAACAGACAATTATTGCAACTTATTATCAGCAATGCGAGAATGATTAGGCTTCAAAAAGTTGGCATATCTCATTCTTATGAAATATGTCAACTATAAGACATAATATTGGAGCAGGGGAGGGATGTTCATGGAAGAACAGGTAAATGGATTGATAATAAGAAAACCAATGAAAACAGAATACAGCGAATTGTGGAGCATAGTTGAGAGCATTCATAAAAAGCAGGAAAAAAAGCGGCTTTATGAAGATTTTAATATAAATCATACGAAAGAATCGTTTCGGGAGTTAATTGAAAAGGGAATGGAAGAAGAACGCATTTGGGTTGCGTTATTACGTGGGAAAATAATAGGATTTATTAATATAAAATATCAGGCACCTGATTATATGTTTTTCGATGATAAGTATGTATATATCCGATACTTTTATATGGAAGGAAACCACCAGGAATATGCAGAGCAGCTTATGGAAACCGTTGTGAAAGATGCAAAGCAGTATGGATTTGACTATATATGTGGTGACTTGATTCAAGACGATGAAGAGATGGAACAGCTCTATGAGAAAAATGAGTTTGAAAACTATAGAATCAGGCTGGCGAAAAAATTATAATACAATGAGGAGACGTTTTTCTGTATGGGTAAAAGGACGTTTGAAGCCAATTTAAGAATAACATCACTAAAACTTTTGAAGGATGTTGAATCCTTTACTGAATTGGGGACGAAAGTGGTAAAGATTAGAGAAATGTTTGGATTTACTAGTGAAGTAGTCATAGAAGAAGTGTATTCTTTAGAGGTTTTAGAAAGGATAACAGGGAACAGGCTTCCAAGATGGGTAATTGGGTTAAGTGCAGGAAAAAGAATTTGGGTACTAGATAAGTCTAAATGGGAAAACCAAAAGATGGACTTAGCTCAACTTATTTTACATGAATTCGTACATATTGCAATCAATGGGACTGTGAAAAAGAAAGTGCCAGTTTGGCTTAATGAGGGACTTGCAGTTTATCTGTCTGGTCAATATGAGGATTACCAATTGGAAAATAGCCATATCCGCACAGAAATGGATTTTTATCAACTGGCTTATGAAAGTCAGAATTTATATATCATAGCAGGAAAAGTAGTGACAGCACTGGCTGACGAATATGGTGCAGAAATACTGATACAGGAATTACTTAATTCTGAAGAGATTGAAACGAACAGAATATTCAATAATGAGAATCTGAATCGAGTTGTAAAAAATAGATAGAACGAAAAAACTTCAAAAGGGTTGTTAAAATGAAAAATGTGATAAAAGAGTTATTTTTATATGCAAAAGTATATTTTAAGCAGGAACTGTTAGGTATGTTTTTTACTATTTTGTACACAGGGGCAATCTTCATTTCGCCTATTGTTTCGAAATATTTAATTGATGATGTAATGCCGTCTAAGTCTATGTACAAACTGACAGTTGGAATATTGATTTTCTTCTTTGGCTGTATAGGTCAGCCTGTATTTGGGTACATAAAAAATAGGATTTTTATGAAAATAAGTGAGAAGACCACTGTTAGTTTGAGAGAAAATATGTTTAACAAGATGATTGATGCCCCATTGACATTTTTCGATGAAAACAATATGGGAGCAATCGTATCAAGAATCAGCAATGATGGAAGAAGTATAAGCGATTTTATTACTAACTTTTTTGTTGTATTTCTTAAAAATATCGTTCTGATTATCATTATCTTAGCAGGTATGCTTTTGTTATCTGCAAAAATGACATTGTTTATTATTATACTATTCAGTGTTTATTTTGTAATAAATTTCTATATGTCTAAAAAATTCGCACCATTATCCCGCAAGATACAGCAAAGTTATGATAATATATGTATTAAAATCAATCATACCGTTGCACAGATTAATACAGTAAAATTATATAATCAGGAGCAGGCATTTAAGAAAGAATTTAAAGATATTATTGAAGAAAGTTATTACTATAATATGAAATCCAGAAAGTTAAATATGCTGATTAGCTGTCTGAATAATGCATTAGTAATTACATCGT
>DBKX01000298.1:0-3289 GCA_002297865.1 Lachnoclostridium sp. UBA739 | reverse complement strand
ATAGGTACTATTATAGCGTTTGGCCTGTATTTTCAGAATCTAGTGCAGCCAATATACGAGTTTTTAAATAATAACATTGATATTCGGAATATGGAACCGATTATCCAGCGAATTAATGAGTACAATAACTTAGAGTCAGAGCGGAGCGATAATGGAGAAGAATTGGAAAAAATAAAGAGTATACGCATGAAACAAGTAAGTTTTGCGTATGCCAATGGTGTGAAGGCACTAGATAATATCAACCTGGAGTTTTCAGGAAATGGTATGTACGCAATTGTAGGGGATTCTGGAGCAGGTAAGTCTACATTAATCAAGCTAATGAGTGCATTGTATGATTCCTATGATGGAGAAATTTATGTAAATGGTATCGAACTAAGGCATTATGGAGTGAACCAGATTCGAAGCAATATTAGTTTTGTTACTCAAGAGACAGAACTGCGTAACGCATCGATCCGCGATAACATAAAGCTCGACAAGGAAATCGATGATAGTAAAATTGAAGAAATAATCAAGTTCGTTAATTTAAAGGAAGTAGTTAACAAGCTTGAAAATGGAATTGATACCATCATGAATGAGAGAACGAACTTATCCGGTGGTGAAAAGCAAAGGCTTGCAATCGCTCGGGCATTAGCAAAAGAAAGCAGTATATACATTTTTGATGAACCAACAGCTGCGTTAGATACCGTAAATGAAAAGATAATAAAGGAAATCATCGAGCAGCTTTCAAAGGAGAAAATAGTTATCATTATTACGCATAACTTAGCGTTGCTAAATGAGGCTGATTTAATATATGTGATGAAGCAAGGTAAAATAATGGAACAGGGTGTATATTCTGAACTTAAGCATGAGGGAAAATATTTCATGCGTCTTATGGATGCACTGGTAAAAGAGGAAAAGAAACAAGAAAATGAAGAGTAAAAAGGTAGTGATGTGATGTCATTTCAGGTGAGGGAAGCATTAATAGAAGATTTAGAGAATATAGTAGAATTGTGGAGGGAACTATCAGTGGACCAAATGTCTAAAGATCCTTTTTATAAGGGAACTTTAGAATTTAAGACTGGTTACAATCAGTTTAAAAATTCCATAGAAAGTGATGCCTGTGGTTTATTTATAATTGAAAGCGAAAGTACAATTCAGGGATTTATTGAAGTATGGTCGGATGTAAGGAACTTTCAGTTAGAAAATGATGACTGTGCATATATTGTACATTGCATCTTCCACAATAGACTTAAAACAAAGGATGCTATTGTTCACATGATTGCGGGATTATATTATGCAGCAGAAAACTGGGCAACTGCCCATGGGAAAAAGTACTTAACTGCTGATGTATTTGAGCATAACAGAAGAGTTGCAGTAGTACTTGGAAGAGCAGGTCTTATGCCATTTAAGTATCGAATGGTGAGAAAAATCTAATTGTAACAGTCTTGAAGGGAGAAAAATAATTGGGAAAGAAAGTAGGCTTGAGTATGGGAATCATTCTGGTTTTAGTCAGTTTGACAGTGGTACTTCTGCTTATAAATAATAGTAAAAATAAAGGAAAAACAGAAAATAGATTTTCTAGCCAAGTGGCACCATTTGTAGAAACAGAGGAAGAAACGTATACATTTGATGGGAGCGATATGCTTTCATTAGTAGCTGTGTGTGCTGATGTGGATATAAAACAGGAAAAACGCACTGACATTTCTGTAAAAATTGTGAAGCAAGTAGGGGATAAGCAGGAAACGGGATTGAAACAGGAATTGAAAAAAATAGTGTGTTCCATGACCAATGGAATTCTAGAGATTGGCTATACAGGTGGACAAAGACCAGCTGTTAATTCTGTCTATATTAAGGCAGTTATTACAATACCAGATTCCATTCAGGAGATACAGTGTGATTGTCAGACTGGTAACTTAAATGCTAAGGGAGTTTATCGAAAGATTATGGTAAATTCAAATACAGGTGATGTGACCCTTGTACTGAAAGAGGTCAAGAATAGTGACACGATACAGATTGATGGAAAAATAGGTGATGTGAAAATATCATTGCCAGCAAACAGTGAAATTAATCTTGATGGATCCCAAAAAGAAGAAGCGCAGTTGGGAAAAGGAATTTCGGTTAGTAAACATGGTTTAGCAATCCTTATAAACAAAGAAATTAGCAAAATCAAAATAGACAGTTAACGAGTGCAAATAAGATTTTCTAGATGGGAAGTGAAAGTGTGTCTGTGCTTAAATTTGTTGTAAAAGCATACCAAAAACAGAAACTAAAATTTTTACTAATATTCCTTATGACATTTTTTACATTGCTCATTTTTAACATTAGCTCTTCACTAAAAGAGTCTGTGGTAAATACTAGGCTAGGACAGTTACGAGACATGACAGAGAACTCTCAGATTATTATTAGTGCTGAGGATGGAAGTTATAAAGAATTTGATGAGAAGATTTTTAATGATTTATATAATAAAAGTACATGTGATTACATAGAAGAACAGATAACGAGAGATTACTGTTATGTGGACGTAAAAGAGACAAAAGAAACATTGTTTCTTTATGGAACAGATGTGAAACAACAGAGGAAAATATATGATTTTCAATTGGAATCAGGAAATCTGGATGATTGGAATGAGCATGATATATTGATATCAAAGGAATATGCAGAACAGAATCATTTACAAGCAGGGGATACCCTTACGCTCCAGTATGGAAAAAAGAGTGAACCTTTAGTGATTAAGGCGATTTCCAAAAGTGAGGGAATGTTTCAGAATGCGTATGATTTTGCCATTACAAGTCAGGAGTTTGTAGACCAGATAGGGGAACGGAACGGGCTCGTTAACCGCATTGATCTTACCATATCTGACTTGAAAAATATGGATGAAATTACAAGTGAGATGAATGAGAAACTAGAGGGAACAGGACTTGCAGCAAGAGCAAAATACAATTTGCATTACTTTAACGGTTATGTAACAACAGTTGTGTTGGCGATGAATTTATTCAGCATTTTTCTTCTTCTGCTTATGGTATATATGATGTATGCATTGTTCCAGTCCTACGTTTATGAAAATGCAGGAGAAATGGCAACACTTCGAAGTATTGGAGTTTCCATCAGAATGTACAGGAGGCTGCTTGGACTTGAGGCAGCATTTATTGTTGTACTTGCATTTGTATGCAGCATGATATGTACACCATTGGCAATTAAGCTAATGGGGGGGATGATGTTCAAACAGAATACAGAAGTATCCTTGCACATCGGAGTATCAGTGCTAAAGGGGATTGCTGTTCTAGCAATAGCAGTTGCAAGTATCTATGGG
>DBKX01000297.1:3624-3854 GCA_002297865.1 Lachnoclostridium sp. UBA739 | reverse complement strand
AGGCTATGCCACATTGCATGGAGTCATGCTGATATATTATAGGAAAACTCTTCATAGCTTATAATCTACTGATTCTTTACTTCATTTTATTTTCAGCTACTACTTGTTGACATTCATATTAGTAATCCTTTATGAAACTTGTTGACTTTGTTGTCTTGAAAACCTGATTACTATGATTTTTCTTATCCTGCCCATTCAAGTTATATCTAATACCAAACATCAACAAATTC